>JAHEOG010000018.1 GCA_018609925.1 Gammaproteobacteria bacterium | reverse complement strand
GGGGAGGGGTTGCCGACCCCTTTCTTTTTGTTCTTTCTAACAGATTTTCCGGATTGGCCCAACTCGGAAGGTCTCGGCGGATGGCAGCGTCCAGTCCCCCGGCAGCCAAGCTGAGCTCCGCTCCCCCGGTCGAGTGCGGGCTCCTCCCAAAATGGGCACCGGCTGTCAGGATCCGCCCCCTCCCCTCCAGCGCCTATCCGAACAGGCAAACAGCGCCAAGGAGATGGCGGCGATTGGCCTCGTGCCCAGGACCCTCGATCCCGGTATCAGTTTGCCGGGACTTGGGCTTGCCTCCCCCTGCCGAGCAGCCAATGGAGGGCACTCCGCAGGCGCTCGATGACCCCGCTTGACTGGCGTCGCTGGCCGATGGTCTGGCTGATCCGATCGAGCAGGATCGCCAGGATAACCACCCCGAGCCCGCCCTCGAAGCCGAGCCCCACGTCCAAGCGCTGGATCCCGCGCAGGACCGTGTCGCCGAGCCCCCCGGCACCGATCATGGACGCGATCACCACCATGGACAGCGCCAGCATGTTCACCTGATTGACCCCAGCCATGATGGACGGCAGGGCAATGGGCAGCTGCACCTTGAACAGGAGCTGGCGGCGAGTGCAGCCGAAGGCCAGTCCGGCCTCCACCATCTCCCGTCCCACCTGCCGGATCCCGAGGTTGGTCAGGCGCACCGCCGGCGGCATGGCGAAGATGATGGTGGCGATCGCCCCGGGTACCTTGCCGAGGCCGAAGAACATGGCCGCCGGGATGAGGTAGACGAACGGTGGCATGGTCTGCATCAGGTCCAGGATGGGCCGGATGATCGCCCAGGCCAGATCGCTCTTGGCGGAAAGCACGCCGAGGGGCAGGCCGATCAGCAGGGCCACGATCCCCGAGGCAACAACCAGGGCGAAGGTGGACATGGTCTCCGGCCACAGGTCCATGCCCATCACCAAGGCCAGGGAGACGAGAGCGAAGGCCCCGAATCGCCAGCCCACACGCCAGAGCCCCAACAGGACCACGACACCGACGATGGCCCAGGGAGGCAGCGCCAGCAGGCCGGTCTCCAGGTTGTTGACCAGCCAACCGACCACCCGCGTCACGAAATCGAAGAAGGGCTGAAGGTGGATCAGCAGCCAGTCGACGGCGGCCTCGATCCAGTCCCCCAAAGGGATGCGGAAATCCACGGGCGGCTCCTATTCTTCCTTGCGAAGGGCCTTGAGGAGCGTGGCCCGGCTTACGATCCCCCGGAACCGCCGGCCACGGCCCACCACCGGCAGGGGGTGGGCCGCGTTGGCCACCGGGGCCAGGATCTCGCGCAGGGTGCGCTGGCCACTCAGGATCTCGGGATTCTCCAGGAGGGCGGCCTCCAGGCCCTGCCGGCCCTCCTCCAGGGCCTCCTGGACGGAAGCCCTGGAGACGACGCCCAGGAACCCGGTCCCCGTCGACGACGTAGGCGAAAGGGCGATCCGCCGCTGCGAGGGCGTTCAGCGCCTCCTCCAGCGACTGCTCCGACGTCAGCACGGTCTCCGGGAATTCGGCGATATCCCCGGCGATGTAGATCCCGGTGATGTCCACATCCTGGAAGAAAGCCTCCACGTACTCATTGGCGGGCTCCTGGAGGATCTCGCGCCCGGTCCCGATCTGTAGGATGCGGCCGCCGTCCATCATGGCGATCCGGTCCCCGACGCGCATGGCCTCGTCCAGGTCGTGGGTAATGAATACCACGGTGCGCTCGCTCTGCTCCTGGAGCTCGAGCAGCTCGTCCTGCATCTCGTGGCGGATGAGGGGATCCAGGGCCGAGAAGGCCTCGTCCATGAGCATAATAGAGGGATCGACGGCCAGGGCCCGGGCGAGGCCCACCCGCTGCTGCATGCCCCCCGAGAGCTCGTCGGGATAGCTGTCGGCGTTCTTCTCCAGTCCCACCTGCTCCAGTACCGCCATGGCCCGTTCGCGCCTCTCGTGGCGCCGGTAGCCGGACACATCCAGACCGAAGGCAACGTTCTCGACCACGGTGCGATGGGGCATCAGGGCGAAGCCCTGGAAAACCATCGCCATCTCCCGGCGCCGCAGCTGGACCAGCCCCTTGTTCTCCATCCCGGTCACTTCCTTGTCGTCGATACGGACGGTGCCGGAGGTGGGCTCAATGAGCCGGTTGAGCATGCGAATAAGGGTGGACTTGCCCGAGCCGGAAAGGCCCATGACGGCGAAAATCTCGCCGGCCTGGACCCGGAACGTGGCGTCCTGGACCCCGATGGTGTTGCCGGTGCGGTCGAGGATCTCTTGCTTTCCGAGTCCCTCTTCCACCATTGCCAGGGCGTCCCCGGGCGCCGAACCGAAGATCTTGTAGAGGTGCTCGGCGACGATCTTGTCGGTCATCTCAGGGGCCGGTCTCGGGTATGTCTTCTGCCATCTTCCCGGTAACCCAGTAGTGGACCCGGCCGGGATGGCCTTCCACGTAGCCGGCGGCGGCCTCCTCGTAGGAGGTGTCCGTCGCTTCCAGGATTACCTTCTCCAGGTCGGTCAGCGGCAGGTGGAGTCGGCCCAGGAAGCCCGTCACCTCGTTGGGATAGTCCTGGTAGAAATCCTGCCGTACGAGGACGTGCACCCGCTCCTTTCCACCGAGAATCCCCTTGGGATCCTCCAGGTAGCGCATGTTCCAACGGGCGAAGATCCAGTGGGGGCTCCAAGCCGTCACGACGATCCAGCGCTCGCGGCGAAAGGCCCGCTCCAGGGCAGCGGTCATCCCGGCCCCGCTCGCCGAGATCAGGGTGTAATCCTCCAGTCCGTAGGCCTCCAGGGCTTCCTCGGAGACTTGCATCAGGCCCGATCCGGGGTCGATGCCCTGGATCTGCCGGTGCAGGCGCTCCCGGATCTCGAGGTTCTTCAGATCCTCGATGCTGCTTAGCTTGTCCTCGGGGATGTAGGGAGGCACCGCCCAGCCCAGGCGGGCCCCCAGGTAAACGGGTCCGAGGTCGACGACCTCCCCGGCCACACGCTCCCTGTAGGGCCGGTGGGTGGTGGGCAGCCAGGCCATGAGCATGGCGTCGATGTCGCCGCTGGCCACCCCCTAATACTGGACCCCGATGTTGGTCATGACCGGCTCGACCTCGTAGCCCATCCGGTCCTCCAGGACGAGCCGGGCGATGTTGATCACCGCCTCGGCCGAGGACCACGGGGTCCAGCCGATGCGGATCGGCGGCGGCTCCTCGGCCAAAGCCGGGGAGGAAGGCCCGGTGGCGAGGACTACCCCGGCGATGAGGCCGATCAGCCCCCCCTTGAGCGTGCGCCTTGCCATCCTTGGAGACTCCCCCTAAGCGTTTCCCGATCGACGGCTCCGATTGGTCTCCGAAGCATTCTCCGGACTCCCTGGCGCCTTCGGGGGAAATGAATCCGATCCGAGGCACTCTCTCGGGAAGGCCTACCGGAAGCCCCCTATGACTACGCTAGCAGGTTCGCCGCTGGCCTTCCCTGATGGAGATCAAGTAGCGGATGGTTCAAGGAGGCTAGGTTTGAAAGGCGCCTCCTCGAGGTAGAGACAGCCGACCTGAAGGACCCGCCATTTGATTCCGCCGGGGCCAACCTGATCCGGCAGAACTAAGGGGCCATGGTGGAGACCACGGATCCTATCCCCGATCTTGCGGCCGCGTTGCCGATCCTTCGTCGGCGTGTTGGAGTGATAATGAGCCCCCTTGCCAAAGCGATTACCGGTAGGGCTTATGGGAAAAGAATCGCAGAGCCACCCCATCGAGATCCGGATCCACGGCCGTGGGGGCCAGGGCAATGTCGCGGCCGCCTACCTTCTGGCTGGCGCCGCCATCCGCGAGGGCGCGTTTGGCCAGGCCTTCCCCGCCTTCGGCGCTGAGCGTCGGGGGGCACCGGTGGCGGCCTTCGTGCGCATCGCGGACCGCCGCCTCTACCGACGCAGCCAGATCCGCGAGCCGGCCTTCCTCATCATCCAGGACGCCGCCCTTCCGGAGGTCGCGGGGATCATGGAAGGCCTGCATCCGGAAGGGGCCGTGCTGGTGAATACCAGCGAGGAGAGCGCCGCCCTGGCCCAGCGCCTTGGGGTTACCGCCGTGGGCCTGCCTGCTGGGTCCATGGCCAAGGAGATACTGGGCCGGCCGGTACCCAACACCACCCTGCTGGCCGCCTTCTTCGCCCTTACCGGCCTGCTCTCCCCGGACAGCCTCAAGGCGGAGGTGACCGATCGCTTCGCCGGCAAGGGTCAGGAGGTCATCGACCGCAACCACCAGCTTATCGACCGGGCGACGTCGGCGGTTCCCGCCGGCGCCTGGGAGGAAGCGGCCCATGCCGCAACCGCTTGAGGCCTCGCAGGCCATCGCCCGCACGGTGGCGCGGTGCCGTCCAGAGGTGGTGGCCGCCTACCCCATCACGCCCCAGACCCACATCGTGGAGGGGCTGGCCGGCCTCATCGCCGACGGCGAGTGCCGCGCCGAGCTGGTAAGCGTGGAGAGCGAGCACTCCGCTGCCTCGGTGGTGCTGGGCGCGGCGGCGGCCGGCTCGCGGGCCTACACCGCCAGCGCCTCCCAGGGCGTCATGCTCATGAGCGAGGTGCTCTACAACATCAGCGGCATGCGCATCCCAGTGGTGATGACCTGCGCCAACCGGGCCCTGTCGGCGCCGCTATCCATCTGGAACGACCAGCAGGATTCCATGGCGGTGCGCGACGCCGGCTGGATCCAGCTCTACTGCACCGACATCCAGGAGACGGTGGATACCCATGTGCAGGCCTTCCGCATCAGCCAGGAGACCGAGCTGCCGGTAATGGTGTGTATCGACGGCTTCACCCTCACCCACACCCTGGAGCCGGTGGCGGTGCCAGACGCCGCCACCGTGGACGAATTCCTGCCGCCCTTCCGGTTCTCACGAGCCCTGGACTCGAGCGAGCCCCTTTCCATGGGGACCCTGGTGGGCCCGGATCACTTCCCCGAGGCGCGGGCCGACCACCACGCCGCCCTGCAGGAGTCCCTGGAGCTCCTCGAGCGAGCCGACGCCGACTGGGCCGAAACCAGCGGCCGCGCCGCCCGCGGGTTGCTGGAGGTGCTTGGCGACTCACAGGCAGGAGTGGGGATCCTGGCCCTCGGCGGAGTGGTGGGCACCCTGCGCGATGCCGTGGAAGAAGGCCTGGCCGGCGAGCCTGTGCGCCTCATCAAATTACGGGCCTTCCGCCCCTTCCCCGTGGCGGCCCTGCGGGAGGCCTGCGACGGGCTGGAGGCCCTGGTGGTGCTGGAGCGAGCCATTAGCCCAGGAGCGGAAGGCATCCTCACTCCTGAGGTGCGCGCCACCCTCTACGACCGGGAGAGCCCTCCCCGCGTGCACGGGGTGGCTGCTGGGCTGGGCGGTCGCGACATCCCCCTGGAGCTGCTGCCCCGGCTCCTGGAGGTGGCTCGGGAGCCGACCCAGCCCTTCCGGATCATCGATGTGGCTTCCGAGCGCCTGCCCGAGGCCGCCATCGGCCCCGAGACCCCTGCCGATGGAGGAACGACATGAGCGAGCAGACCATTCCCGTGGAGGAGCTCCGCCAGAGCCAGCCGCGCTTCTCCGGTCTCGCCCCCGGACACCGTGCCTGTCTGGGCTGCGGTCAGGCCTTGGCAGCCCGGTTGGTGACGGAGGCCACCGGTCCCGACGTGGCGGTGGCCAACGCCACCGGCTGCCTGGAGGTCTTCACTACCCCCTGGCCGCAATCCGCCTGGCGGGTTCCGTGGCTGCACTCGGTGTTTGAGAACGCCGGCGCCATAGCCTCGGGGATGGAGGCGGCGTGGAAGGTCCAGGGACGGGCCACCAAGGTCCTTGCCTTCGCCGGGGACGGCGGCACCTTCGACATCGGGTTCCAGGCGCTGTCGGGGATGCTGGAGCGGGGCCACAACGTCCTGTTCGTCTGCTTCGACAACGAGGCCTACATGAACACCGGCATCCAACGCTCCAGCTCCACGCCCCACGCGGCCACAACCACCACCTCGCCCGCAGGTCGGGAGCGGATGGGTAAGCGCCACCTCAAGAAGGACCTGCTCT
>JAHEOG010000017.1 GCA_018609925.1 Gammaproteobacteria bacterium | reverse complement strand
GGTGCGTGCGGTGCCGGTGGCCGACGAGACGGGGGCCTATGGCTGGATCGCGGAGCAGTACATTGAGGTCCCGGCACCCGGTATCCGCGAGCCCGAGGCCGCCTATGGGGTGGAGCTGTTGGGCGAAACCCCCGATTTCGTTCTGGTGCTGAGCCCGGACGGAGATATCCGCTACCGCAACGAGGCGGCTGAAGGGCTAGCCCAATCCGGAGGCGGGGAGGGCTCCGACCTTAGCTCCCTGTATCCGGGCGGGGCCCTGCGCACACTCGAGGAGGAGGCCCTGCCCCGGGCTCGGGAGCGGGGCCGCTGGCATGGCGAATGCGCCGTTCGGGACCAGGAGGACCGGTCCGTGCCCGTCTTTCAGAGTGTGATCGCCCACTACGACACCCGTGGCTCAGTGGCCTACTTCTTTGTGCTTTTGCGCGATCTCTCCGAGCGCAAGGCCATGGAACGCCAGCTCCACCATCGCGCCAGCCACGATCCTCTGACCGGGGTGCCCAATCGCTTCAAGGCCGAGGACTTCCTGGACCACGCCCTGGCCTGGGCGCAACGCTACAATCGGCCCCTGGCTGTCCTCCTCGCGGATGTCGATGACTTCAAGGCGATCAACGACCGCGTCGGCCGAAGCGAGGGCGATCGGGTCCTAGTGGATCTGGGCGAGATCCTCCAGGGGCTCACCCGCCGCGCCGACTTGCTGGCCCGCTGGGCGGGTGAGCAGTTCCTGATCGTGGCCCCGGATACCGATCGGGCGGGTGCCCTGGCCCTGGGCGAGAAGGTTCGCCAGGCCGTTTCCGGGCACGAGCTTCTGGAGGGGGAAGGGCTCACCCTGAGCTTGGGGGCCGCGGTCCTGAGCGAGCCCGGGGAGAGCGGCGACGCCTTGCTGAGCCGCGCCGACGACGCCCTGGCCCAGGCCAAGAAAGAAGGCCCGGGGGCCGTACGGCTTGCCCCCGCCTCCGGGGAGCCCCCGGGCGGTGCCTGAGGGGACCCGCCGACCGTTTCAGGCCAGGGTCCGGTCGCCCTCCGTCCCCTGCCGGGTGTCCAGATCCCTCTGGGCCCGCGTGAGCAGGTCCTCCGAGCGCTCGCCCATGCGGTAGCTGGCCCGTCCGATCCGGACCCGGACCCAGGCCACCGGGTCGAAATCGTGCTCGTGCACTTGCTTGCGGATCTTGGTGGCCAGGGCACCCGCCGAGGTGGCTCCGGTCTCCGGTGCAATCACCACGATGCGACGGTCCTCCCAGCGGCCGACCAGGTCCGGTCCGCGAGTGGCCTTCTCCACCACTTCCTGGAGCTGATCCGCGATCACGTCGCCCCACCCGGCTCCGTAGTGCTCGGCGATCTCTTCCAGCCCGTCGGCCTCGATTAGCAGTACGGAGAAGGCGTTGCCGTAGCGCCGGGAGCGCAGGACCTCCCGTTCCAGGGTCCGCTCCAGGGTTTGCCGGTCCTCCATGGCCAGTCGGGCACGTGCCCCGGCCAGGGGTGGATTGATGTTCTTGGCCTCGGCGAGGTTGATCCCGAGGATCGCATGGGCCTCGGCCTGCTCGCCGGGAAGGGCAACCAGGAAGAGGCGATAGGGGGCGGCCTTCGCCCCTTCCCCCAGCTGGACCTCCATGGTGGCGAAGGGAACCTTTTCGGTCTTCTGGAGTAGGCGCTGGAAGGTTTCCCGCTCCCCCGGAGCAACCAGCTCGCTTACGGGAGTGGCGGCCAGCTTCTCGGGAGAAAGGTGGAAGCGCTCAGGTAGGCTGGGACTCCAGTAGGTGGGATGGCCCTCGGTGGAAATGCCCAGGAGGAACCCCGGTAACTGATCGAACAGGGATTCGTAGAGGGCGTTCTTCCAATTGAGCTGGGCCGGGGTTTCTGTCTTCACGGAGGAGTCGGTCACCGTGATGTGGATCGGGGCCTCCCCTGGCCCGCCCCCGGAGCCGGCCAGCGCCCGGCAGGTAACCGTTACGCCCTGCCCGTCCGTGGCCCGCAGTCGGGTCTCGAAGCACTCCACCGCGCCCTGCCCCAGCCCCGCCAGGATCTCCTGGATCCGCGGCGCCTCGCCCGGGGTGACCAGCTCGGTGAAGGGTTGGCCCGTAAGCGCCTCCGCATCAGCGCCCACCAGCTCGGCCAAGGGCTCGTTGACCACCCGAGCGCCGGATTGGAGGGTCCCTTGCCAGTAGCCGTGGCCTTGTTCGGCCAGAAGGGAGCCTAGGATGGGGCCATCATCCTGGGGGCCCGTAGAAGATGCGGGAACGGGGCGCAGGCCCCGTAGCTCCTCGAGGCCCCGTTCAAGAAGGTGCTCGAAGCGCTGCTCGCTGTTTCGAAGCGCCCGGTTCAGGAGGAACCAGTTGCGCTCCTCGTTCCGCCGTAGGGTGGCGTCGACATCGTCCGGGGCCGAGGTGGTTCGCAACACCATCTGGATGGTGGGCCGGCTCCCCCTCCCCTCGATCAAGGCCAGGCGCACGCTAACCGGATGCGGCTGGCGCTCGGCGTCCAGCAGACGGATCCGGGCTTCGGGGCGCTCGTCCCGGGCCGCGCGGGCCAATAGGCGTCCCATGGCGGGACGGTCCTCCCGAAAGACCAGATAAGCCAGTGACAGGCCGTTCACGGCCTCGGGCTCCGGAAACCCCAGCAGCTCCGCCGCCGCCGGATTGGCGTAGGTGATCGCCTGGGCGCGCAGGACCAGGAGTCCGTCCGGATGGTCGTTTACCAGGTTGCCGAAAGTCCCGGCCTCCCGGCGGGCCTGGGCGCCGCGGGCGAGCCCGGCGACGAGGGCGATCCAGCCGTCGTGGCCCTCGCCAAGGCGCAGGAGGTGGAAGCGGAATTCCGGAGAGGGGCCACCGGGAAACTGGAAGGGGAGGATCAGGTCCCCGATACCGGTCTCCCGGGCGAGGCGCATCTGATGCTCGAAGGCCCGCCTCTGGCCGCCCCGGAAGAGGGTGGCCGGGTCGAGCCCCAGCATCTCCTCCGGGGGATACCCGGTGGCCCGCTGGGCCGCCCGGTTCCAGGCACGCACGCGGCCCTCCCCGTCGCACAGCAGGGCAGGCCCGGGCAGGGCTTCGGCCAGCTGTTGGGGAAGCGGGGGAACCAAGCGCTTCAGGAAGGGGGAGGGCTCGTTGACCATGGTGGTAGTTCCCTATAAGGAGCCCCTTTTTCGTTCTCTATAAGACCGGCCCACAAAGTTGTCAAGCAAGCCCGTTGCAAGCAAGTAGGGAGAATCCTTACCTCGAAGCTAGTTGGAGAGGACCCCCGTATAGGGCTTGGGGGCCGTTTGGTCGGTCTTCAGGGGGTTGAGGGGCGGGCCTGCCCGTCCAGTTGGGGGTGGATCCGGGCCTCCAGCTCGTGGATCGGAGCGAGAACGCGGTGGGCGCCGTCCTCGAGCATGCGCTCCCGCAGGGCGTCCAGATAGGCCCCCAGCCGCTCTCGCAGATGGGGACGCAGCTCCGCTTCCCGGCGATGGTGGTCGTAGACATCCCAGGCCACCAAGGCCGCCAGGGCCGTAGCCCCCAGGAATCGGCCCCCCAGCCTCAGGCCGGTGCGTCCCGCCAGGGCCGTGCCGGCGGGGCCCGCGATGGACCGCGGGGCCCACCCCCCGGCGGCCACCCCGACCCGGCGAAGGGCTTGGCTGCCGCGCACAACGGCGGCCGTGGTCCCGGCGGTACCGAATGCCACGAGGCCTTTGAGGGTGGTGGGAACGGCCTCCGCCTGGGCCTCGCTCTGGCGGAGCTGCAGACCGATCTGGGCCAGGTGCTGCTGCCAGTCCTCGCGAGGGATCCGGTATTCGCTGGGGATCTCGGGGAGCTCGTGCCGGGCCCGGTCCAGGTAGACGGTTAGTGCCTCCCGGGCGATGGCCTCCATCCGGAGCTGCGTCTCGCCGGGAGGCATCACGCGGGCGGCGAAGGCGTCCCGAAAGTCCTCGCGCAGCGCCCGCTCAGCGTCCATCCATCCGCCCCAGTCGCCTACGAGGTAGCCCGCCGCCTTCAGGTCGCGCCACTGCTGGCCCCAGAAGGTGAAGTACCAGGGGAGGAAGTCCTCCTCTACCCGCGTCATGATCTCGTCGCGCCAAGCGCCCAGCCGCTGATCCGCCCGCTCGCGGGCTCGGCCCCGGGCGTCCGCGAAGACCTCGCGGATCGCCCCGTCCACTTCCGACCAGTCCACCGCGGGCTGAGGTCCGAGGGTGCGGTCAGGATCCTGCCAGCTCCACGGGAGCCCCGGTTGGGGAAGGTAGTACCCGGCCACCAGGGTAGCCGCGATCAGGAGCAATATAACCAGGGCCCCCACTTGGCGGCGCGATAGAGCCGTACCAAAAGGAAGCGCTCGGGGCCCGAGGGCCCTGGCGCCTGCGCGGGGACTTCGCAACGGTCATGGGGGGCCATGGCACCATCCTTGTGGCGGATCCCTCCCTTTGACCCCGTCCGGGCCCCGGGGGTCTCCCCGTGGGCGGCTAGCTTCCGGAGGCGCCGTCCGCCGCCACCTGGGCCCGGTGATGGGGCCAGGATTCCACCTCCACGAAGACCCGCTTCACCTCAGGGAAGTGGTCCTTGATGACGCGATTGATGTGCGCCACGGCCTCCTCCGCCTGTTCCGCGCTGAGGTCGTCCTGGAAATCCACGGAGAGGGTGACGATCACCGACTGGGGGCCCATGTGCAGGGTTGCCAGCTCGTTGATTTGCTGCACCCCGGGGGTATCCCGGGCCAGCTTGCGCATGACCGCCCTTACCCCAGGATGGGCCGCTTCGCCGATAAGCAGGCTCTGGGTCTCCACCGCCAGCCAGGCGGCGACGCCGCCCAGGATCAGGCCGATCACTACGGTGGCGGCGGCGTCGTAGACCGGATTGCCCGTGGCCTGGGCCATGGTGATCCCCGCCAGGGCCACCAGCAGTCCCAGCAGGGCCGCGCTGTCCTCGAGCAGGACCACGAAGAGGGTGGGATCTTTCGCCTCCCGCACCGCCTGCACCGCCCCCATGGCCCCCTTGGCCTGCCGGAAGGTACGCCAGGCGTACCACCACGCCAAGGACTCGGCGACGATGGCGATTCCGAGGACCGCGTAGCTCACGATCGGGTCCCCCAGCGGCGCCGGATGGACCAGGTGACGGATGCCTTCGTAGAGGCTGATCCCGGCGCCCACCGCGAAGATGGACAGGGCGACGACGAAGGCCCAGAAGTAGACCTCCTTGCCGTGACCGAAAGGGAACCGCTCGTTGGGAGGCCGCTGGCCCCGAGCCCGTCCCAGGAGCATGAGTCCCTGGTTGCCGGTGTCCACTACCGAATGAATGCCCTCCGCCAGCATCGCTGCGGATCCGGAAAGGGCCGCGGCGATGAATTTGGCCAAGGCGATCACGCCGTTGCCGATCAGCGCGGCGAGGATCACGGTCCGGGATTTCTGGGCCATGGCAGCTCCTGTTCTGGGATGGGGAGGGTGGCGGTAGGGGACCCTACTCGCCGGAGACCGCTAAGGAAAGGGCCGCCGCTGGCCCATGCCGCCTTGCTCGAGTGGGTCAGCTCCCCCAGCATGCAGGCCGGGTCCTAGGTGAATCGGCCCGGGGCCGGACGGCGACTTCCCCCCGATAGGGATTCCCCGTGCACGATCCGATCCTCTTTGCCCTGTTCCTGATCTTCGTCGGCGCCGCACTGGCCGCCACCGGGGCCCTGTACACCCGCCAGTCGCTACTGGTGGGCTACATCGGGCTGGGCATCCTGCTCGGGCCCTCTTTGCTGGGGTGGGTGACCAGCCCCGATCTGATCCAGCAAACGGCCCAGATCGGAATCATCTTCCTGCTGTTCCTGCTGGGGATGAACCTCCACCCCCAGCGGCTGCTGCAGCTCTTTTCCGAGGTGACCCTGACCACCCTGGTCAGCGCGGCGGCCTTCGCCGCGCTCGGCTTCGCCGTGGCCTGGGTCTTCGGGCTGCCGCTTCGGGACAGCCTGGTGGTGGGCGGAGCGACGATCTTCTCCAGCACCATCATCGGGCTCAAGCTGTTGCCGGCGACGGCGCTGCACCACCAGCGCATCGGCGGCTTGGTGATCGGGATCCTCCTCTTGCAGGACCTGTTGGCGATCGTGGCGCTGATCGCGATCCAGGGCCTGGGCGCAGGGGAGGCCGGCTGGGAGGATCTGGGCCGGCTCGGCCTCGGCCTGCCGGTGCTGATCATCGGAGCCTTCGCCGCCGAGCGCTGGGTGTTGCGGGTCCTCTGGCAGCGCTTCGATCAGGTCCAGGAGTACCTCTTTCTGACCGCCATCGCCTGGTGCCTCGGCGTGGCCGAGGCGGGGGCGCTGTTGGGCCTCTCCTACGAGATCGGGGCCTTCGTCGCCGGGGTGGCGCTGGCCAACAGCCCCCTGGCCCGG
>JAHEOG010000016.1 GCA_018609925.1 Gammaproteobacteria bacterium | reverse complement strand
CCATCCCCCGGAAAGGCCCCGCATTGCGAGGATCCGCGAGGATCCGGAGCAATCTCCCGGAGGAGGCCCGTCCCGGAAGATCGCTTCGTCGGTCCCGTCCTCCCGATGACAAGATTGACCGACCAGGCCGGGAGCCGTAGTGGATCCTTGCCCCTACCAATTTTCCGGGAAAAGCGTCGAGGAGCCCCTATCCGACGGGATATCCGCCCCCGGAGGAGACGATGGCCTCGGTGAGGTCCGACCCGGCGCAAGCGGGGTCGCCTTCCGGAACCTCGGCTCCCCCCTCCGGGCGCGGGTCGTCCGCTTCCTGGCCCGCCGGGAACAGCGCCAGCGGGTGGCCGGCGGCGAGGGTTACCGAGACCCGATCTCCGGCCTGGTGATGGACCTCGTGGTTGGTCCGAATCCGCATGCGGGCGCCGCAGTCCAGGTCCACCGCGAAAAGGCGGCTGCCGCCCTCGTACCGCGCCCAGGCGATCACCCCGTTGCCCGGCTCCTCGGCCCCCAGCGCCAGGTCGTCCGGGCGCACCAGGGCCTCGACGGGTCCCGAGGGCCCCGTCCCGGGGGCCTGCCCGATGGGAGTGGCCACCACGCCGTTCTCCGCCCTGCCGGGCAGGAAGGAGGCCTCGCCCAGGAACTCGGCCACGAACCGGGTGGCCGGATCCCGGAAGCATTCCTCCGGCGGCGCCACCTGCTCCAGCCGGCCGGCGCGCATGACCCCGAGCCGGTCCCCGATGGACAGCGCCTCGGACTGGTCGTGGGTTACCCAGAGGGCGGGGACGCCCGCCTCCTTCAGGGCCCGGCGGATCTCCCAGCGCAGGCTGTCCTTCAGGGAGGCATCGAGGTTGGAGAGGGGCTCGTCCAGCAGAACCAGATCCGGCCCATGGGCCAGGCACCGGGCCAGGGCGACCCGCTGCTTCTGGCCCCCGGACAGGGCCTCGGGATAGGCATTGCGCTGGTCGGCCAGGCCCAGCCAGTCCAGCCAGCGATCCACCGCGGCCGGATCCTGGAGCCGGAAGCCGACGTTGCCGGCCACGGTCAGGTGGGGGAAGAGGGCGAAGTCCTGGAAGACCAGGCCGGTGCGGCGCTGCTCGGGGGGCACGAAGACCCCTCCGGACGAGGATCCGGAGGCGGCGTCGTTCACGGTTCGGCCGCCGATGCGCACGATCCCCCGGTCGGGGCGCTCCAGGCCCGCCACCACCCGCAGGGTGGTGGTCTTGCCGCACCCGGTGGGACCCAGAAGGGTCACGATCTCTCCGGGCTCGGTGGTCAGGCTGAGGTCGCGGACCGCGACCTCGCCGCCGTAGGCCACATCCAGGTTGCGGATCTCCAGGTGGGTGGCTGCCGTCGTCATAGGGGACCGAGTCCTCGTCTCTCGCCGTTTAGCATGACCCACACCGCGCCGCCGGAGACCGCCACCAGGAGCAGGCCCGGGACCGCCCCCTGGCCGAGGTAGCCCGCCTCGTAGACCCGCCACAGGTGGGTCGCCAGGGTATCGAAGCCGGTGGGACGGAGCAGCAGGGTGGCCGGCAGCTCACGCATGGCCTCCAGGAATACCAGGGCCGCGCCGGCCAGGACCCCGGGCAGGATCAGCGGCAGGGTTACCCGGCGGAAGGCCTCCCGGGGCGTCGCCCCCAAGGACCGGGCGGCGCCCACCAGCCCGCTTTCGGCGCGCTCCAGCGGGGCCCGGATGTTGCCCACCGCGAGGGGCAGGAACCGGAGCACGTAGGCGAGGACCAGCAGGGCCAGGGTCTGGTAGAGGAAGCCCGCGTTCAGACCGATGACCACCAGCGCGGTTCCCAGAACGATGCCCGGGACGCCGAAGCCCACGTAGGCCGCCCGCTCCAGCAGCCGGCCCAGGCGTCCCGTGGTGGCGGCGTAGGCCACAGGCAGGGCCGCCGCCACCGCCCCCACCGCGGCGAGGAGGGAGGCCGAGGCCGAGTTGAGGAGGATGGCCGGATCGAATCCGGTGAGCCCCTCCCGGGCCAGCCACAGGCCGAAGATCCCGAGGGGCACCCCCAGGGCGCCCGCCAGGACCAGCAGGATCCCCGCGAGCGCGATGGCCCGGCCACGGGCGCTGAGCGCCAGCCGGGGCGGCCGGCCGGGGGCCTCGCGTACCGATCCCACCCGCGATTCCAGGAACAGGACCACCGCCACCAGGCCCAGCAGGGCGATCGAGAGCAGGGCGGCCCGCTCCAGTCCGAAGGCGTTGTACTCCACGTAGATGATCCGCGTGAAGGTGTCCACCTGCAGGATCGCCGGGGTGCCGAAGTCGGAGAGGGTGTACAGGGCCACCAGCAGCGCCCCCGCGGCCACGCTGTTCTTGACCCGGGGAAGGATCACCCGCCACAGGGCCTGGCGCAGGGGCATGCCCAGGGTCCGGGCCACCTCCAGGGTGCCCGCGTCGAGGTTGCGCAGGGCGGCGGCGGTGGCCAGCAGGACGAAGGGGTAGGTGTACAGGCTCAGGACCACGGCCGCCCCCACCAGGCCGTCCACGCTCGGGAAGGGCAGACCGGTCAGCTCGTGGAGCTCGCCGCCCGTGCCGAAGGCGGCGAAGTAGGCGAAGGCCCCCAGGTAGCTGGGCACGGCCAGGGGGGCGGCCAGCAGGCCCGTCCAGAGGCGGCGGCCGGGCAGCTCGGTGTGGGCGGTCAGGAAGGCCAGGGGGACGCCGATCAGGGTGGCCCCGATCACCGTGAGCCCGGTCAGGGCCAGGGAGTTGGCCGCCACCGCCGCCATGCGCCCGCTCGGCGCGATCTCGGCGCCGAGCCCCATGAACAGCAGCACCACGACCGGCACCAGGGCCGCCGCGGCCACCAGGGAGCTCAGTACCACGCTGAGGCCCGGGGCCTTCAAAGGACCCCCGCTTGGCGCATGAGATCCAGGGTGGGCTGCATATCCCCAAGTCGGGCCAGGTCCAGCCGGGGCGGCTCGAGCTGGTCCAGGGAGGGGAGGTCCTCGGGGCCCCCGACCTCGGGTACCAAGGGGATCTCGTAGGCCTCCCGGGCCAGGTAGGACTGGACCTCGCGGGACAGCAGATACTGGACGAAGCCGGTGGCGGTCTCGCCCCCCTTGAGGAAGGCCACGCCGGAGGTGTTGATCAGCGAGCCGGCGTCGCCCCGGGTGTAGCCAAGCGCCACCTTGGCGTCGGGCTTCCCGGCCTTGAGGCGCAGGGTGTAGTAGTGGTTGGCGAGGCTCAGGTCGACCTCGCCCCGGGAGGCTGCCATGACCGCCCCCAGCTCGCCGGCGTAGGATCGGGCCTGTTCCTTGACCCCCCGGAGCCAGTCGAGGGTGGCCGGCTCGCCCTCCAGGAGCCGCATGGCGGTCACGAAGGACTGGAAGGCCCCGTAGGTGGGCGCCCAGCCCACCTCCCATCCCTTTTCCGGCAGGGCCATGATGTCGTCGGGGAGATCGTCCGCTCCCAGGCGCTCGGTGTTGTAGGCCAGGGTGCGCACCCGGCCCGAAACGGGGGCCATCGCCTCGAAGCGGAAGGGCTCCCAGATCCGGTCGCGGATGGCCTCGGGCACGGGCCGGGCCAGTCCTCCCTCGATCACCCGGCCGAGGGAGCTGGCGTCGATGGACCAGAACAGATCCGCCCGCGCTCCGCCCCGCTCGGCCTCCTCCACCAGGGTGTTGGCCAGCGCCGACGCCGGTCCGCGGCGAACGGAGAGGCTCAGCTCGGGGTTCCGCTTGCGGATGGCCTCCACCACCTTGGAGTAGAGCCCGCCCTCGCCGCGGCCGAGGTAGACGGTCAGGTCCCCCTTCAGCTCCGGAAGGTCCTTTACGGAAAGGGCGGCTGGGGCCTTCTGGCTGCCGTTGGAGCAGCCGGCCAGGGGACCCGCGAGCCCGAGCGCGCCGAGCGCCGAGGCGCCGGCCAAGAAGTCCCGACGGTCCATGCTAGAAGACCTCGCCGCCGTCCGATTCGGCTTCGCGGTAGAGCTCCTCCGCCTTCGCCAGGGCGTCCTTCATCCCCCGGGCCCGCTCGCGCACCCGGTCCACCGGGGCGCCCTCGTCGATCAGCTGAGGCAACTCGGCGTTGAAGGCCAACTCCAGGTTCCGGACCAACTCGGGGTCCTGCTCGATCAGGGGCCCTTCCAGTCCCTCGAACCGGTTGAAGTAGGCGTCCTGGATGAGGGATCGGGCCCGGTCGGGGTTGCCTTCTTCGTATTCCGTGACTGCCTGGTCGAGGTGATCCCGGATGTCCTGGAAGGCCTTCTCGGAATCGGCCTCGTCAGGCTCGGTGGCCTCCTCGGACCTATCTCCGGCCTTGGCCAACTGGGCCTTTACCTTGAGCCCGCCCAGTCCCTGGTGGAGCGCGGCCTTTAACCGGTCGGTGCGCTCCCGAACCGCCTCCGGGGATTCCTCGCCCTTTACCGCCTGGCGCAGGCCGCCGATGGCCTGCCAGATGGGGGGATAGAGCGAGGTGGCGACCTCTTCCACGGCCGCGTGGTATCTCACCTCCTCCCAGGACTCCACGAAGGCAGCCACGTCGGAGTCGACCTCCTCGCCCTGGCCATAGCGCTCGGCGATGGCGTCGAGCTCCTGGGCCAGCCGGTCAACGTCCGAGGTGTAGTCCTCGATGTGGTCCTGGAAGTCCTCGATGTGCTCGCCCGGCTCCCCGGTGGCGAGGGCGGACAGCGGGAAGGCCGGGACCGCCGTCAGGAGGAAGCCCGTCAAGAGCGCCCGGGCACCGAAGTGATGGACCATGCAGCCGTCTCCTAGAGTGGGCCGTTTCAATCCGCAAATAAAACTCATTTTCAACAATTTGTAAACCCCATGAGGGGCAGCCCCCCGGCCTCCGGGAAGGCCGCGCCATTGCGGGCCCTCCGTTCCATACCACTCGTCATCCCGGCTGGCAGCCTTGTGCCGTTCCGGGGCTTCCCGACGAAGCCCCTTTTGGGAGATTCCCGCCTCCGCGGGAATGACGGCCCTCCCTGCCCGTCATTCCAGCCGCCGCCCCAGCGGCGAGCTGGAATCTCGCAGGGGACCCCACCGGTTCCACCGACACGGCCCTTCAGGGAGATTCCCGCTGCCGCGGGATTGACGAGAAGGTGTCATCCCGGACGGCGCCCGAGCGGCCGATCCGGGATCTCCCGCCAAAGGTCCTTTTGTGAATTTCCCGCTCCCCGCCTCCGCGGAGACATGTTCCGCGGGTATGACGGGCTGTCAGACCCAGGACGGCCCGCGGGTCAGGCCAGGGGCGGTCACTAGGAGCGATGGTGGATGATGTGGTAGCTGATCCCTTACTCGGGATAGCGCAGCGGCTCAGGGTCGTTCGGCTACCGCGGTCATCAGGCCCCAGATCCAGCCGGAGCGATAGCGCTCGATCCGGATCCCCGCGAATCCGGCCGTTTCCAGGTAGGAATGCAGCTCGCCACCGGTGTAGATGCGGTGGTGGGCTGGGTCGGTCAGCTCCAGGAAACGGTCGCATAGCCGGCAGAAGAGGTAATCGTGGCACCAGTCGGTGAGCACCAGGATCCCGCCGGGGCGAAGCACGCGATGGAGCTCCGAGGCGGCCTCTACCGGGTAGGGGAAGAAGTGGAAGGCGCTCACGGAAAGGACCTGGTCGGCGAAGCCCCCGGCAAAGGGCAGGCGCTCGGCCTCGGCCTGGACCAGAAGCGCCCGGTCTCCCAGGCGCTCGCGGGCTTGGCTCAGCATGCCGACAGAGAGATCGGTGCCGACCAAGCGGGCCGATGGTGCTTGCGTGGCCAAACGCGCCAGCAAGAAGCCGGTCCCGCACCCGACATCCAGAATGGTCTCGGCCCCATCCAGAGGGACCCGGGACACGGTCTCCCGGGTGGTGTCCTCCACATAGCGGGACCAGCGACGGTCGTAGGTTGGGGCGAGGCGGTCGTATTCGGCGCGCACCGGGTGGCGGGGGTTCATGGTTGGCCTGATCCGCCAGGGAGGGCAGGGGATGGGCGCGGTCGAGCCGGCACCGAGGCGGCATTGGTAGGTCCGCCAAGGATCCGGTTAGGCGACCTGTATCGGACAACGACAGGTTATCCCGAAATGGCGCCAGCCGACGAGGGGATCCGACTCCAGCGGGGCCAGCCCGAGCGCAGCGAGGGAGCGCCCAATGAGGCCCCGGAAGAGATACCTCGTCACTGCGTTTTCGGAATGGCGGGCCTTTGGTCTATTGGAGTGCTTCGGGTCCTTCGGGGCCTGGCAATGGCCAAGCTCCATCCCGGAGGATTCCTTCAGGACCCGCCGAGCCCGGTCATCTACGCAGTAGGAAACCTCCTCCCGCTCCTCCGCATGGGACCCGGCTTGACCGGTTGAGGCTGCCCTTTACCGCCCCTCCTCCCGGCGAATGGTCAAGGCCTGTTGGTCCGGGCTGGCAAGCCTTCCCACCACCGCGGAATCCGGGGAGGACGTTCCCGCTGGGGTGAGGAGGTCCACCGCCACCCGGGCCCCCTGTTCCAGCCCGAGGGGACCGCCATCCAGATGCAGGTGGCGCTCGTCCATGTGGGTGACCCGGCAAAT
>JAHEOG010000015.1 GCA_018609925.1 Gammaproteobacteria bacterium | reverse complement strand
GGTGGGCGTCGCCGCGCCCGTCATGCCCCCGCCGTAAGAAGGGTCGCCGATAGCCCGCGGGCTGGCCGGGTCAGGCGCTTTACGGGCCGGGAGCACGGGGGCAAGATGAGCCGGATGCCTGCCCCTTCCGATCCATCCCGGACGCTTGCGGAAACCGCCGAGGTGTCGGTACTTGCCTCCTTTGCCGGCCCCCGACTGGCCGAGCTGCTAGGGGGCCCGGAAGGCCACCGGTTGGCCGAGGCCCTACTCAATGATGACCAGCGGCGGCAGGCCTGGACCGCAGCCCTGGGGGTCAGCCCCTTCCTCTTCCGCCAGCTACAGCGATATCCCGAGCTGCTGGCGGGCTGGCTGGACCACCCCAAGCGCCTGGAAGAGCCCTGGGGTCCAGAGGCCATCCGCGATGAGGTGGGCACCGCCACCACCGACGCTTCCGATCCCGAAACCTTCATGGCGCAACTGCGGCGGACGCGCCAATGGCTCATGGCCGGCATTGCCTTCCGGGATATCGCCGGGTGGAGCGAGTTCGCCACCACCTCCCAGGAGCTGACCGCCCTGGCCGAGGCAAGCCTGGACACAACCGTGGGCCACGCCCTCCAGTCCCACCGACAGCGTTTCGGCACGCCGAGGACGGAACAGGGCAAGGAGGCCACCTTTTCGGTCCTGGGAATGGGGAAGCTGGGCGGTGGCGAGCTGAATTTCTCTTCGGACATCGACCTGATCTTCATCTATACCGACAACGGCGAAACCGACGGCGACCGGGCCCTGGATAATGGCAGCTTCTTTACCCGAGTGGGGCGATCGGTCATCCAGCTCCTGAGCGAGGCCACCAAGGACGGCTTCGCCTTCCGGGTCGACCTGCGCCTGCGCCCCCACGGCGAGGGCGGCCCCCTGGCTCATCCCGTGGCGGCGCTGGAGCAATACTACCAATTGCACGGCCGCGAATGGGAGCGCTACGCCCTGGTTAAGGCCCGCCCGGTTGCGGGGGACCGCAAGCAGGGGGAGCGGCTACTGGCGGAGCTGCAACCCTTCGTCTTCCGCCGCTACCTGGATTTCGGGGCGGTGGAGGCCGTTCGTGAGCTCAAGGCCCAGATCCAGCGCCAGGTGGCCAGCCGCAGCCATCGCGACGACATCAAGCTGGGCCGGGTCGGGATCCGCGAAATCGAGTTCATCGTCCAGGCCTTCCAGCTCCTTTACGGGGGCCGGCTGAAGGAGCTTCGGCAGCGCTCGACCTTGGGCCTCCTGGACCGCTTGGGCGAGCAGGGTCTATTGCCGGGCTGGGAGGTGGAGCGCCTCAAGGAGGCCTACCGGTTCCTTCGCCACCTCGAGAACCGGCTCCAGATGGTTGCGGACCGTCAATGCCATTCCCTGCCGGACGAGGCCAACGCTCAGGACGCCATCGCGGCCAGCCTGGGCTTCGAAGGCGCGGAAGGGCTTCTGGGGGCCCTGGACGACCATCGGGAACGGGTCCAGGAGGCCTTCGACCAGATCTTCGCCGCCCCTCAGACCGAGGAGCCGGAGGAAGCCGCCCCGCTCGAGCGCCTTTGGCGAGGCGAGCTGTCCGATGACGAGGCCCTTCGGGCGCTCGCCGAGCACGGCTACCTGGCGCCCGAGCGAGCCCTGGAGACCCTGAAGCAGCTGGCCCAGGAGTCCTTTCTGGGACGGCTGACGGCCACAGGGCGGGATCGCCTGGATCGCTTGATGCCTCTGGTATTGGGGGCAGCGGGGGAGACCCCCGATCCCGCGACGACCCTGACGCGGATGGTGGAGCTCCTGGAGGCCATTGGGGGGCGCACCACCTACTTCGCGCTTTTGGCGGAGAACCCCGTGGCTCTGGGGCAGGTGGTCCAGCTCTGTGGGGGGAGCCCGTTCCTGGCGCGCTTCCTGGGTCGTCATCCCATGCTCCTGGACGAGGTCCTGGATCCCGAGGCCCTCTACGCCGACCGCAGCCGGGCCTCCCGGGAGGCCACGCTGGAGCGTGAGCTGGGAACCGCCGGCGACTTGGAGGAGCACCTAAACGCTCTCAGGCGATTCAAGAACATCGAGGTTCTCCATGTCGCCGCTCGGGATCTACAGGGCCGGGCCTCCCTTGAGGAGGTCAGCCGCGGCCTAACCGAAACCGCCGAGCTGGCCCTGAGCCAGGCCTTGACCCTGGCCTGGCAAGAGCTCACCGAGCGCTTCGGCCCACCCCGCTGCGCCGATGACGCGGATCGGCGCAGCGCAGCCTTCGCCGTCATCGGCATGGGCAAGCTGGGGGGCCAGGAGCTGGGCTACGGCTCGGACCTGGATCTGCTTTTCCTTCACGACAGCGCGGGGGAGGGTCAGATCACCGAGGGCGGGACCAGTGATCCCATCGACAACGCCCGCTTCTTCGCCCGGCTCGGCCAGCGCCTGATCCACTTCCTGACCACCTTGACGCCCGAGGGGGCCCTCTATAGCATCGACATGCGCCTGCGCCCGGGGGGCAAGTCCGGTCCCCTGGTGGTATCCGTGGATCACTTCCGGACCTACCAGCTGGAGCAAGCGTGGATCTGGGAGCACCAGGCGCTCCTGCGGGGGCGTCCGGTGGCTCTAGCCGGCTCCAGCCCCCAGGCCTTGGAGGAAGCCTTCCACGCCCTGCGCATGGAGATCCTGGCCCAGCCACGGGATTCGCAGGGGCTGCTGGAAGCGGTCCGGGATATGCGGGCCCGGATGCTTAGCGAGCACGGCGCCCCGCCGGGGACCTTCGACATCAAGCAGGACCGGGGGGGGCTCGTCGACATCGAGTTCCTCATCCAGTACCTCTGCCTGCGCCACGGGAACCGCCTCCCCGACCTCCTGGCCACCAGTAACCGGGCCGCTTTGGCCGCTCTCGCCCAGAACGACCTTCTGGAGCCAACCACGGCCGGCCAATTGGATACGGCCTATGTCCTGTTCCGAACCCTTGAGAACCGGGTAAAGCTATTCGAGGATCGGGCCCAGGTCCGGGTCGGGAATGACCCCACTTGGCGTGAGCAGCTCGATCGGATGCTGGGCCCCGAATGGAGTCCCGTCGCGGAGCGCATCGAGGAGGCCCGTCGAAGGGTAAGCGAGGCCTTCGACGCCGTAATCGGGCCCCCGTGAGCCCGCTGAGCGGGCGCCTCCCTTTCCCAGAACGGAGCATCCCCCATGTCCATGGCCGATCGCGACGGCAAGATCTGGATGGACGGCGAACTCGTCGAGTGGCGAGCTGCCACCACCCATGTCCTGACGCATACCCTGCACTACGGGCTGGGGGTGTTCGAGGGCGTGCGGGCCTACGCCACCGACGAGGGGGCTGCCATCTTCCGCCTCGCCGACCACACCCGGCGCCTGGTCAACTCCGCCCACATCATGGAGATGCCTCTGCCCTACTCGGCGGCGGAGCTGAACGAGGCGCAGCGGGAGGTCATCCGCGCCAATGGGCTCTCCTCATGCTACATCCGGCCGGTGGTCTTCTACGGTTCGGAGGGGATGGGCTTGACCGCCGACGGCCTCCAGGTCCACGTGGCCATCGCCGCCTGGCCATGGGGGGCTTATCTGGGGGAGGAGGGCCAGAAGCGGGGCATCCGGGTGATGACAAGCAGCTACACCCGCCACCATCCCAATATCACTATGACCCGGGCCAAGCTCAGTGGGGGCTACTTCAACTCCATGCTGGCCCATCGCGAGGCCCTGCAGGCCGGCTTTGACGAGGCCACCCTGCTGGATCCGTACGGGTTCGTGGCGGAAGGGCCGGGGGAGAACATCTTCATGGTCCGGGACGGCGTCCTCTACACCCCGCCACTGTCCACGGTCCTGGACGGCATTACCCGGCGGACCCTGCTGGAGCTCGCCCAGGAGGAAGGATTCCCCATCCGAGAGGAGGCCCTGACCCGGGATTCCTTCTACATCGCCGACGAGGCCTTCTTCACGGGAACCGCCGCCGAGGTGGTTCCCATCCGGGAGCTGGACCGCCGAACCATCGGGGCCGGACAGGCGGGTCCCATCACCGTGCGCCTGCAGCAGCGCTACTTCGAGGCAGTGACCGGCCGGGATCCCCGGCATCGGGACTGGCTCGACTTCATCTACCACGACTGAACGGGGAGCTCCGCGGTGCCGGCCAACGAGCAGCGCCTCATCGAGATCGAGGAGGCCGACCTCCCCCTCCACTGTCCTACCCCGGATATGAGCGCCTGGGATTCCCATCCCCGGGTCTACCTGCCCATCGAGGAGACCGAGGACGGCGAGTACCACTGCCCCTACTGCGGCATCCACTACCGACTGAAGCGCGGGACCGGCTAAGGCCCGATCACCTCCGTCAAGCCTCTCCATTCCACGGCGGCGGCTCGCTCCCCGGAACCAAGCACCGCGGTCGCTCCCGCCACCGGCGGTGCACCCAGAACCACTGTGCCGGCGCCCGTCCGATGCAGGCCTCCAGCACCCGGACAATCCCCGCGGTCAGCTCCGCCACGCCTTCCTCCGAATCGGGATAATCCCCCGGCTCCAGCGGCGGGAAGGCCACCAACCGGAACCGATCGGGCCCTTCCCGGATCAGGGCGGGCGACAAGATGGGACAGCCGGTCTGCAGCGCCAGCCGGGCGGGGGCGGTGGAAACCGGCGCTGCCTCGCCCAGGAAGGGCAGCCGCAGGGTGCCCTTTCCGCGGGTGTGCTGATCCAGCAGCAGGGCCACCGCCTCCCCCCGGCGCAACGCGGTCAGGCTGGGCCGAGTCGCGCTCCGCCGCTCCAGGGCCCGGGTGCCGTGGCGCTCGCGGCTGTCTCGTAGCCGGGCGTCCAGTATGGGATTGTCCAACCGGCGGTAAACCACGTGCAGGGGGCTCAGACCGTACTGGGGCAACAGGTGGCCCAACAGCTCCCAGTTGCCGAGGTGGGCGGTCACCACAATGACCCCACGCTTTCCGGAGCCAACGGCCTCCAGGTGCTGACGGCCCTCGACGGCGGTCACCAACTGCCGTAGCCCGGCGGGCCCGCGCTGCTCCAGCAGGGCCATTTCCCCGGCCAGATGGCCCAGCTCTCGATAGACATCACGGACTTTGGGCCCCGCGGCCCGCTGTCCGTAGCGCAGGGCCAGGGACTCCCGGGCCACGCGGGCGTGCCGACGGTCGAGAAAGCGCGCCCACTCCCCCAATCGTCCGGCCAGGGCATAACGGGCCCGGGCGGGAAGGCGGCGCATCAGCCCCAGCCAGCCGGTGACCAGCCAGGCCTCCAGGCGGTGCCGGAAAAGCCCATTTCGCCCGGTTCCTGCCATCTTTCTCCCTTCTGAACAATTCATCCGCACCGGGGATTATCGATCGGGATGTTGAAACCGAAGGCCAAGATCCCTAGCTTCGTCCGGAATCCCTACCCGGAAAGCCCCCATGAATCCGGCACGCCCCCCCCGGCTCCTGCGGGCGATGGAGCCTTGGGTATTCCTACCCGCCGCCACCCTGGTGGTGGCTTTCGTGGCCTTCGGGGCCCTGTTCACCGAGCCTGCCCGCCTCGCCTTCCAGGCCCTCCAGAGCGGGATCGTCGCGCACTTCGGCTGGTTCTACATCCTCACGGCCAGCACCCTGCTGGGCTTCGTCATCTGGCTGCTGTTCTCCCGCTTCGGACAGATCCGCCTGGGGGGACCGGAGGCTCGTCCCGAGTTCGGGTACCTCACCTGGTTCAGCATGCTCATGAGCGCCGGGATGGGGATCGGCATCGTCTTTTTCGGGGCGGCCGAGCCCCTTCAGCACTTCCAGAGCCCGCCCTGGGGAGAAGGCGGCACCCCCGAGGCCATTCGCGAGGCCATGCGCTTCACGTTCTACCACTGGGGCCTGCACCCGTGGGCCATCTACTCGGCCCTGGCGCTGCCGTTGGCCTATTTCCACTTCCGCCTCGGGCTGCCCTTGGCCCCCCGCTCGCTGCTCTATCCCCTCCTGGGCGAGGGGATCCGGGGGGCCCCCGGCCACGCGGTGGACGTCCTGTGCACCGTGGGGACCCTGTTCGGGGTGGCCACCTCCCTGGGGCTGGGCGCGGCCCAGGTCAACGCCGGGTTCAATCAGCTCTTCGGCATGCCCCAGGGCACGGGGCCCCAGCTGATCCTGATAGTGGGGATCACGGCGGTGGCTACCGTCTCGGTGGTCTCCGGACTCCACCGGGGCATCCGCTACCTGAGCCAGTTCAACATCGGCCTGACCCTGGCCATCCTGGCCTTTGTCCTGATCGCTGGCCCCACCATCTTTCTGCTGGAGGTGTTCGTAAACGGTGTCGGATACTATCTCCAGAAGTTCCCCTTCACCAGCCTCCACATCGCCCCGGGCGGCGAGGGCGGCTGGCAGGCCCGCTGGACGCTGTTCTATTGGAGCTGGTGGATCTCCTGGTCGCCATTTGTCGGGGTGTTCGTCGCCCGCATCTCCAAAGGGCGCACCATTCGGGAGTTCCTCACCACCACCCTGTTGGTGCCCACCCTGGGGGGCTTCCTGTGGTTCTCCGCCCTCGGCGGCACCGGGATCCACCAGGAGCTGTACGGGTCGGGGGGCCTGGCGGCCCTGGTCCAGGAAAACGAGGCCCTCGCCCTTTTCGGGGTGCTCGGGAACCTGCCGCTGGCCACCCTGACCTGGGCCCTGGCCACGGTCCTGGTGATCGTGTTCTTCGTCACCTCCTCGGACTCGGGCTCGCTGGTGGACGACATGGTCACCTCCGGCGGGCATCCCAATCCACCGCGCGCCCAACGCCTGTTTTGGGCCCTGGCGGAAGGCACCGTGGCCGCTACCCTCCTCTATTTCGGCGGCCTCAACGCCCTGCGCACCGCCTCCCTCACCACCGGTCTACCCATGGCCGTCTTTTTGCTGGTAGCGGCCTACGGGCTGTTGCGGGCCCTACGGGTAGATTCCGCCGTAAGCGGGGTACCCTCGCCCGAGGCCCTGCGCAAAGAGGAAGGCAAGGCGCCGGCGCTGGATCTGAACCGGGAAGGGGAGGACGGGGCTACCTCCGCCAGAACGTCGGCATCAGAAGAACGAAAAAGGTAAACAGCTCCAGCCGGCCCATCAGCATGGCCAGGCAGAGGAGCCATTTCCCCGTCTGGGAGATGCTGGCGAAATTGTCCGCGGGACCGACCCCCCCGAGGCCAGGGCCGATATTGGTCAGGGTCGCCGCCACCGAGCCCGCCGCGGTGAGGAAATCCCCTTCCTCCAGGGCCAGCATGACCAGGACCAGGATCACGAAGGTGGAGACGTAGACAGCGAAGAACCCCCAGATGGATTGGACTACCCCGTCCGGCACGGGCCGGCCCCGCAGCTTGAGGGGGGCCACCGCATGGGGATGGATCAGCAGGTAGCTCTGTCGGTAGCCCTGCTTGAGCATGACCAGGAAGCGTACCGCCTTGATGCCGCCCCCGGTGGAGCCCGCGCTGGCTATGAAAAACCCCGACAGCAGCAGCAGATAGGGAAGCAGCGAGGGCCAGGCCGCGTAGTCCG
>JAHEOG010000014.1 GCA_018609925.1 Gammaproteobacteria bacterium | reverse complement strand
CTCGGCGAGCAGATGGACGGCAAAACCCTCCCCCCCCGGTCGCTCGCAATGCGGGCGGTCCCGCTGGTGGCGTCGGTGTTTCCCGAGGCAGTGCTGAGGCCGAGCTCCGCCTCGGTGGTCCATAGGCTTTCGGCGTTGCCGGAGTCCGGAGCCCTATCCTCCTGGGCAAGCAAGAAGCTCGGGAACAGGCAGATTCCAGCCAGGATCGGCGTGGCGTTGTAGTGCAAGGGGCTCCTCTTCGGTTTCGGTGGTTTCCAGCGCTCGTTCCTGCATAGCCGCCCCTTCCCGGAGGCCGGGACCCCCGAGTGGCTGGCTAAGACGAGCTAGGAGAAAGCCGTGCACCCTACAGAAAGCCCCGGATCCGTTCCAAACGGAGCCCATACCCTGGTCTTGGGCGGCGGTGTCATTGGCCTGACCACCGCACTCTGGCTGCGGCGGCTGGGCCAGGCGGTGACGGTCGTGGATCCCGGGCGCCGGGCGGGGGTCAGCTCTTGGGCGGGCGGCGGCATTTTGTCCCCGCTGTTCCCCTGGCAGCACCCGGAGGCCGCCAATACCCTGGCCCGGCGCAGCCTGGGGCTCTATCCCGAATTGGCGGAGGAGCTCCGGGAGAAGGGCGGGGTGGACCCGGAGCTTCGGACCCTGGGCATGACCTACGCCGATTTCCCCAGCAAGATCCCCCTGGATCGCAATCGGGCCCGGCAATGGGCCCACGAGCAGGGAAGACCGTGGGAGGAGCTGGAAGGGGAGGCCCTCACCGAACGGGAGCCGGAGACCAGCCCGGTGGCCGAATACGGCTTCCGTTTGCCCGGGGTGGCCTGCCTGCGCACGCCCCGCCTCGTGCGGGGCCTGCAGGGCCTTGTCCAGGAGGAGGGAGCCCACCTCCTGGATGGGGTCTCCGTCCGGGAGATCCGTTGCAGTGACGGCGCGGTTACCGGTGTGACCACCGATCGAGGGGTTTGGCCGGCGCATCGTGTGGTCGTAGCGGCGGGGCCCTGGAGCCGGGATCTGCTTAGGCCTCTCGGAATGGAGCTGCCGGTGGATCCGATAAAAGGGGTGATGCTCCTGCTTAATAGCCCCCGGCCCTTGCTCGGGCAGATCCTCATGGCCGGTCCTCACTACCTCATTCCCCGGCCGGACAATCGGATCCTGGTGGGCTCCACCCAGGAAGATACCGGCTTCGATGACCGGATCCCTTTGGGATCGGCTCGCACCCTGGCCCAGGCAGCGGTGGAGATGGTGCCCGCCTGCGCCGAGCTCGCGCTGGAGGATTGCTGGGCCGGGCTCCGGCCGGGCAGTCCCGATGACTGCCCGTTCGTCGGCCCCGTTCCCTGTGTGGCGGGGCTGTTTGTCAATACGGGGCATTTCCGCAACGGGATTGTCCAGGCCCCGGCCTCGGCGGAGCTCCTGGCCTCCCTGATGGTGGGGGAGGATCCCGTCTTGGATCCCGGGCCGTACCGGCCCTCTCGGACGGCGTAGCCGGCAGGGGGGGCCTAAGGCAAGCCGGGTTGGTGTGAAGGCCTATCTCCGGGAGTCCATGGCCAAGTCCTCGATTTGGTTGTACAATCCATGCAATAGGATTACCAGCAGGCCTGAAAAGGCTCATGAGCTACGGCAACAAGAGCGAAATCCCTAGGCTCCTGAGGGAGCACGGCATCCAGCCCACCACCCAGCGGGTGGAGATCGCCCATGTACTGTTCGCTCATACCGAGGACCCCGAGACCGATCACCACCTGAGCGCCGACGATGTGCTGGTCCAGGTCAACGCCGATTTCAATCGGGTGTCCAAGGCCACCGTCTACAACACCCTTCGCCTGTTCGCCGAAACGGATTTGATCCGGGCCGTCTATGTCTCGGCGAGCAAGGTCTTCTACGACGCCAACACCGCTCCCCACCACCACCTCTACGACGAGGCGAGTGGCTCCTTGCGGGATATCCCCGCGGACGAGGTGGACGTGACCCAGCTCGTTCCCCATCTCCCCGAGGGGGTCTCGCCGGAGGACCTCGACGTCATCGTGCGGGTGCGCGCCTAGCCCGCCATCCTCTTGCTTGGATTGCCCGGGGCACCCCCGGGCCTGGATGTTGTTTTCCTTCCCTGCGGTCTGTTCTGTCCCCGATCCCTGTCCCGAGCTGCTGGAACCGTCGCCCATTCGGTTTCGTATTGGGCTTGAGGACCATTGGGCTCCCCACGGACCGAACAAGGTCCTTGCCCTACCTCTTCAGGACCAGTAGAAATTAGGGGGGTCCGGAACATCCCTGCCCAACTCCTCGTGATAGGGGAAGCATCCGGGTCCACAGGGAGGAGGGAGGAATATGCAGGTCCAGCAATCGACGATTCCGGGTAAGATTCCGGCGTTTAAGTTCGCCAGTAAGTCCGTTCTCACCGATGCCATGTCCGACGCGAATCTGGTCATGGTGTTCGGCCCGCTGAAGAAGGTCCAGAGCAGTGGGCTGTCACGGCTCCTCCGCGAGCGCTATCCCGAGGCGGAGATCGTCGGTTGCAGCACGTCGGGGGAGATTACGTCCTCCGAGGGCGTAACCGACGAGCCGCTATCGGTCACGGCGGTACGGTGGAGCCGGACCTATATGCGGGTCGAGGAGGCCGAGGTCCGGGATATGGGCCTGTCCTTCAATGTGGGCTGGAAGCTCGGAGACCGACTCAATGCGGACGATCTAGCGGCCGTCCTGGTCATCGCCGACGGCCTGGAGGTGAACGGCTCCGACCTGCTGATGGGCTTCCAGCAGGTTTTGCCCCCGGAGGTCCCCATCCTGGGAGGGTTGGCCGGAGACGATGCTTCCTTCCAGCAGACCATGGTGATGCACAACAACAAGGTTCAGTCCGGCTTCGTTGTGGCCGTGGGCCTTTACGGTCGCGATCTCCGGGTGGGCTCTGGGTCCCTGAGCGGCTGGGAGCCTTTCGGGGATGTCCACCAGGTCACCCGCTCCCTGCGTAATGTGGTCTATGAGATCGACGGCCGCCCCGCCCTTAGCCTGTACAAGGAATACCTGGGGCCGGACGCTAGCGGATTGCCCGGAAGCGGACTCTCCTACCCCATCGCCATCCTGGGGCGAGGGGAAGTCACCCGGGAGCAAGGCGATAACATCCAGCTCATCCGGACCCTCCTTGGCGGCGATGAGAAGGGGCAGGGCCTTGTATGCGCGGGCAACAT
>JAHEOG010000013.1 GCA_018609925.1 Gammaproteobacteria bacterium | reverse complement strand
TAGCAATGGAGACAACACCGTTGACCAGAATAAGCGCTGCTGCTAGGAGGAGATCGAGCCAACTCAGTTGAATCGGTCCGCCCATCGGCAAGCCTTATTCCTCGACCTCGGCGTGTTGCTGGATCAGAGTGGCAAAGGCCTTGGGATCCCGATGCGGACCGTGCAGTACCCCTGTCCGCAGTTGGTACAGGCAATCCCCCACTCGGGCTGCCTGTTGGGGATCGTGTGTGACCCACAGGGCAGCTGCCCCAGTGCCCACCTGCTCCTGTATTTGGTATTCCACCGCACGGGCATTCGCCGGATCGAGGGAACCAGTAGGTTCGTCTAGCAGAAAGACCTGGGGCCGTGCGGAGAGCAAAACCACCAGAGCGACCCGTACAGCCTCCCCCGTGGAAAGCACACTCGCTGGTCGGTGCAGGAGGCCTTCATCGACCCCGAGACGGGGGAGCCAGACACGCGGGTCTGCCTCTCGCGGACGATGGCGAAACTGGGCAACCCGCTGGAATAGCTCGGCGATTGGTTCCGTTCCAAGATCAGGGGTCGCCGGGAGATAGGCCACCTTCAGCCGGTACTCTGAGGGTCGATAGCTCTCGAGCGATTGACCCGCGAGCATGATCTGTCCAGCCACACAAGAATCTAGATCGGCCAAAAGGCGCAGCAAGCGCGTCTTCCCTGAACCGCTCGAGCCGGTTAGTAAAGCGATCTCACCCGGCCAAAGTTCGATCTCTAAAGGGCCAAGGGGGGGATTCTTGAGACAGAGCCCCTGACCGCTTAGCATAGGTACGTGCATAGAGATATCCTGTTATCTCCTTTGTCCGTGCTTGCTGCTCGTCCAAGGATGCTACTATGGCCGCGGCGTGCAGGCAAAAATCGCCCCTCGTTGAGGAGAGGATCATCCTTCTTCTCTGAAATCCGTCCAATCCACCATTTCGAGGATGTTGCTCAGGAAGCCAAGGGCTGAGAGACAAACAACTCGGGAGGGCCAAGATCGTGGCCATGATCAACACCTACCACTACTACATCCGCTTGCTCGAACAACCGAACCGGGGTGAACTCTCTTTGGACCGGATCATCCAGCGTGCCTGGGGGGCTCGCTATTACGGTTTTATTACAGGTGTAGAACTCTCTGATCTGATCGCTCGGGTGGCGATCAAGAAGGCCGGAGAGCAGGCCCAGGAAGACGATGAATCAGGGTAGTAGAACAATCCCTCAATTGGCCCCTCATGCCTAGTGCCATTTGGGAACCCAGCAAGTCTCGACCGCCCCTGTGGGGGTCCCATCCGGCCAAAGTCACGCACAGAGGGGCACAGCTACTGATCACCGGACAGGAAGGTGGTCAGTGCCGGATGTGGTGGTATTTGGAACCTTCCGTCCCCTTCCTCCGATACAGCGAAAACCAGTGGTGACTCGCTCACCGGCCACTTCCCCTTTAAACGACTGTTAGGCGCCTCACCTTGGAAGGGGACATAACTGGACTGGCTATAGTGAGGCAGTTTCCGAGTTAGCCCAGCCAGCGCATTGGGTCTTTCTGAGGCCAGAAAGCCCACTGGCCGGCTCGCCTCACGGACCACTAGGGCAAGCTTCGCACTACTCCTTTCGAAGGGTTTCCCCGCTATCTGCAGTCTCTCGCCTGCAAGCCGGGTTTCGGGGTCAGGGAGCTGATTTACAAACTCCTTCCAAAAACGGTTCTACCACCCGAGAAGCCATAACGCCCCCGTTGTCGGGAGTTCCTCCAGCTGGGTGTTCCAGCGTATCTGCACTTGGGACCTCCTAGAAGCCCAGTGGCGAGCCATCTCGCTATAGGCGTTCCGTAAAGCGGCGGGCGCTTGGTTGGGGAGGGATAAGCCATAGGGGGTTGGCACTGACCAGGCTATCCAGGGTGGGGGGCATCTCCTCGGAATGGAGTCGACGAAAGAGATCGAAGCGCGGGTCCACCACCTTCTGTGGAACCTTCTTCAGAGAGACTTCCCATCCCAAGCTCCTTCCTTGCATAGCAAGCCGTTTCTCCACTATCTGGCCCTGTTCCGTCAAGATGATCAACGGGACCTGTAAACGGTACGGCGCCCCTGCTTGGATCTGACGTAATTGGCCCCAAATACGGGACCCTTCCCCTTCCACCGGAGAAACCTCCACTGCCTTCAGCTGAAGCACCGGACTGCCTCTGCGCTCTACCCACTGTCGGAAAAAGGCCTGCAAGTCCCGACCGCTCACGTGCTCAAAGGCGCGACGCAGATCGGTGAAGTCGGCCCTTTGGAATCGGTACTCGCGATAGAGGTGCTGCAGGGCGGCGATAAACATCTTGCCCCCAAGACGCTGGCGCAGCATATGGAAGAATAGCAGTCCCTTCCCATAGCCGATGGCTTGAGAGGCTTAGCTGTGGCGAGCCTGGAATCCGCTAAGGGGCCTCTCCTTGCCGTGCTGCGCGACATAGAGGGTATATTGCTGGAGTTGAGCCCGCCGGTACCGCCAACCCTTCCCTTGGCGTTCCTGATGGAGGTGATTTGCGAGATAGGCAGTCAGGCCCTCGCTCCAATTACCACAGGTCGAGTCTACATAGACCCCATTGCCCCACCAGTTGTGCAAAATCTCATGGGGATACGAGGTATGAAGGATAAAGGGAAGCCGCATCACCTTCGGTCCTAACAAGGTAAAGGAGGGCATCCCATAGCCGGTTTCCCAGAAGCTCTCAACCGCCGCGAATTTGCTATAAGCGTAAGGCCCCAAAAAACGGCTATATAGGTCGAGATAACGGTGGGTTGCCTCGAGGTAGCGGTGGGCCAACTCCTGATCACCCTGGCGTAGGTAGACCATCGCCTGTGCCCTCTCCCCATGGCCTTGGTAACGCCAATAGGGGCCAGCAACCAGATAGATACCGAGTTGCGGATGCTGTTCGCTCCATTTTGTCTTCATCCCTTTCAGTAGTTCGGTTCGCTGGCCTTGGCTGACAGCCTCCCACCCAGGAGGTAGCTCCACAGTCAAGTCGAAGGTGACCCGATGATATCTCCGAAATTGGGGATACCAGTTGTCCTTTGGCGTGAGGAAGGATCCCTCTTCCACTTCCTGGCCATTCTGCTTGCTCCCACCGACTTGTAAGACCCCCTCGTACTGGACCACGGCCCTTTGCTGGCCGGCTTGCCGCACGAGTGCAAAGCGAATGCAGGGTTCCCCCTGGACCGGGCCAAGCCGCTCGAGTGAGCCGTGGGATCTTTTAAGGGTAGAATCCAGGCCACGTATATGGACTCCTCGTGCAAGGGCCGATGAGCTCATTTCCAAGCTGGCGAGGGAGATCGGTTGCGCTCGTATATCCGGCCTCTTGGTGGGACCTGCTGTCCCGGGCCCTTATGGAATCCGCGCACCGGTTGCCCATCGATGGAACGGCGTTTTCCACGCCCCAAGGCCCGTCGGCTTTCACCGGTGCCGGTCCGACCTGTTTCGCCGTAATGGTGCTCATCGCCCGCAACCGTGACTCGGGAAGGAGCTTCCGCTTCTTTGTTTGGACTCGGGGAGACTAGGCCAAGGCAGGCTGCGCCTCCCCAAAGTGGCGCTTCACGATTTCGGGTGGGTTACCCTGCCAGTCCCAACCAACTTCGGGATAGCTGACCATGCGTGATACCGACCTCTATGCCCGGATTCTGAACGTCCAAGCCCCGTGGAGCGTGGAGGACGTGGAACTGGACCAGCCCGGCGGCGAGGTCCGGGTCCATGTCGCCCACGATGGGGGCGTACCACTGGTCTGCCCCGAGTGCCAACAGGCCGTGCCGGGTTACGATACGCGCCAGCGCCAATGGCGCCATCTCGATACTTGCCAGCTGCGCACCCTGCTCGTGGCGGACGTGCCCCGCGTGAACTGTCCTGAGCACGGCGTCCGCCAGATCGATGTCCCCTGGGCCGAGGAGGGCTCCCGCTTCACCGCCTTGTTCGAGGCCCTGGTCATCGACTGGCTCCAGGAGGCTTCCATCCAGGCCGTGGCGAAGCGCCTGGGCCTGAGCTGGAGCGCTGTCGACGGCATCCTGCAGCGGGCCGTCAACCGCGGCTTGGCCCGGCGCGAGCCCATCGCCACCGGCGCCCTGGCCGTGGACGAGAAAGCCTACAAGAAACGCCATAACTACCTAACCGTGGTGAGCGACGGCACCCATGTTCTACATGTCGCCGAGGGGCGTCGTGAGGATAGCCTGGGAAGCTTCCTCCAGTCCCTGACACCGGCCCAAAAGCACCGCATCCAGTGGGTCAGCATGGATATGTGGAATCCCTTTATCCAGGCAACCATCAAGCACTTGCCCCACGGGACCCGCAAGATCGCCTTCGATCGCTTCCACGTCGCCAAGCAGTTCAATGAGGCAGTGGACCGGGTGCGCCGCACCGAGCACAAGGCCCTGGCCAAAACGGGTGATGAGCGCCTGAAAGGCACCAAGTACCACTGGTTGCGCGGTGGCGGTCCGCGCAAAGAGGCCGATCAAGAGCAATTCGACCAGCTCCGCCGCCAGGAACTGCGCACCGCCCGGGCCTGGGCCATCAAGGAGACCGCAGCCAACCTCTGGGTCTATCGCAACCGAGATAGTGCCCGCAACGGCTGGAACCGCCTATTGGCCTGGATGGCACGCAGCCGCCTCCAGCCCATGGTCAAGCTCGGCCAGACGGTGCGGAACCACCTCAGCGGCATCCTCAACGCCGTCATGGCCGAGACCAGCAACAGCCTCGCCGAGAACCTCAACAACCGGATTCAGAAGATCAAGGTGCGGGCCAACGGGTTCCGTAACCTGAACCGGATGATCAACGCCATCTACTTCCATCTGGGTGGCCTCAGCCTCTACCCGGCCAAAGCCGGGCACGGAGCCTAACCCACACGATCTGGGGAAGCGCCCCCAAAGTAATATTGGCTAGCGTAGTCGGTGTTGTCCCGACAGAGGGCATAGGCCCGCCGAGCTATTTTGTTGGCCAGGGCGACGGCGGCCTTGTTCAAACCGACACGGGCGGCGGCTCTCAAGGCCCTCTGCTCAAGCGGTGCCAGCTCTTTGCCCGCCGTTCTTTTTC
>JAHEOG010000012.1 GCA_018609925.1 Gammaproteobacteria bacterium | reverse complement strand
TCGGCGGCCAGAGCACCCATCTGCCGCTGAAGGTGAACATGGCGGGGGTGATCCCGCCCATCTTCGCCTCCAGCATCATCCTGTTCCCGGTGACCGCCGCCCAGTGGTTCGGCTCCGGGGGCGGACTGGGCTGGCTGGAGGACATCTCCCAGGCCATCCGGCCGGGCCAGCCCCTGTATATCGTGCTGTATTCGGTGGCGATCATCTTCTTCTGCTTCTTCTACACCGCCATCGTGTTCAACCCGCGCGATACCGCCGACAACCTCAAGAAGTCGGGGGGCTTCATCCCGGGGATCCGTCCCGGAGAGCAAACGGCCAGCTACATCGACCGGGTACTGACCCGGTTGACCTTCTTCGGCGCCCTCTACGTCACCGCCGTGTGCCTGCTGCCGGAGTTCATGATCGTGGAGTGGAACGTACCCTTCTACTTCGGCGGCACCAGCCTGCTGATCATCGTCGCGGTGACCATGGATACGGCCAATCAGATCCAGTCGCACTTGGTTACCCACCAGTACGAGGGCCTTATGAAGAAGGCCCGTTTGAAGGGCGGGAAGACCTGATGAGCCGGATGGTGCTATTCGGACCGCCCGGGGCGGGCAAGGGCACGCAGGGCCAGATGCTGGCCGAGCACCTGGGCATCCCCCAGATCGCCACCGGCGACATCCTGCGCGCGGCCGTCAAGGAGGGCTCCGAGCTCGGGCGTCAGGCCAAGTCCTACATGGATGCCGGGGACTTGGTCCCCGACGGCATCATGGTGGAGATGATCCGCGAGCGCCTGAAGGCCGACGACGCCAGCGAAGGCTACATCCTGGACGGATTCCCGCGTACGGTCGCCCAGGCCGAGGCCCTGGACGACATGCTGGAGGCCATCGGCCAGACCCTGGACGCGGTGATCCACATCCACGTGGAAAATGAGGTCCTCGTGGAGCGCCTCTCGGGCCGGCTGCTCTGCCGGGATTGCGGGGCCACCTACCATACCCGGTTCAGCCCTCCGGCCAAGGATCGGGTATGCGATCAGTGCGGCGGGGAGCTCTACCAGCGGGAGGATGACCAGGAGGAGACCGTGCGCTCCCGGCTCACGGTGTTCGAGGAGCGAACCCAGCCCCTAGTGGAATACTATCGCCGGCAGGGGATCTATCAGAAGGTGGACGGGGACCGGGAGCCCCAGGCCGTGCGGGATGCCATCCTGGCCGCCCTCGGAACCGACTGAACCCGGACCGAGCCCGCTACCGCCCCCGGTCCGCTAGCCCAGCGAAAGGCCTATGGCGAAAGAAGATACCATCGAGATGCAGGGTGAGGTGGTGGAGACCCTGCCCAACGCCACCTTCCGGGTGGAGCTGGAGAACGGGCACGAGGTTATCGCCCACATCTCGGGCAAGATGCGCAAGAATTACATCCGGATCCTGCCCGGGGACAAGGTCACCGTGGAGCTAACCCCCTACGACTTGAACCGGGGCCGGATCACCTATCGGGCGAAGTAAGAACGTCAAAGGCTACAGCCGCCAAGGACGCAAAGGACCCAAGAAGGGCGCAAACGGGGTGAAAAGGAGGGCTTCCGTTGAGCCTTCGCCTTGAGCCTAGGATGGATTTGGGCCTTTTCAGCGCCCTTTGCGGCTGGCCGCCGCGGTTTATCGGAGGAGCAAGCCCATGAAGGTCCGTGCATCGGTCAAGCCGGTCTGCCGTAATTGCCGCGTCATCAAGCGCAACGGCCGTGTTCGGGTGATCTGCAGCGAGCCCCGGCACAAGCAGCGCCAAGGTTGACCGTCTGGCCAGGGCTGGGCTAAACTGCCCGGCTTTCCTTCGAGGTTGTCTGGACCCTTAAAGGGGCGGCGGACAACGGCCCATTCCGAGCAGGGGAGCAGCGATGGCCCGTATCGGCGGCGTCAATCTACCCACGCGCAAGCGGGTAGTGGTGGCGCTCACCTACATCTACGGCGTCGGGGACACCCGGGCAAAGGCCATCTGCAAGAAGGCCGGGGTGGATCCGTCGACGCGGGTGAGCGATCTCACCGATAGCGAGGAGATCGCTATCCGGGAAGCGGTGAACGATTACTCCGTGGAGGGCGATCTGCGCCGCGAGGAAGCCATGAACATCAAGCGGCTCCGGGACATCGGAAGCTACCGGGGCCTGCGCCATCGCCGGGGTCTTCCCTTGCGCGGCCAGCGCACGAAGAACAACGCGCGCACCCGCAAGGGGCCCAAGAAGCCCATCAACCGATAGCATTTCGGACCCGGAGGCAGTAGCGCCCTATGGCTAAGCAGCAGCGCCGGCAGACCCGGACCCGGAAGAAGGCGAAGAAGAATATAGCCGAGGGGGTGGCCCACGTGCAGGCCACCTTCAATAACACGGTGGTGAACATCTCCGATCGTCAGGGCAATACCCTGGCCTGGTCCACTCCGGGAGCCACCGGTTTCAAGGGATCGCGCAAGAGCACCCCGTTCGCCGCCCAGGTGGCCGCCGAGTCGGCGGCGCGGGCCGCCCAGGAGCACGGGGTCCAGAGCCTGGACGTGGAGGTCAAAGGCCCCGGCCCAGGCCGGGAGTCGGCGGTCCGCTCCCTCCACGCCGCCGGTCTCCGGATCACCAGTATCCGGGACGTGACTCCGTTGCCGCACAACGGCTGCCGACCGCCCAAGAAGCGCCGCGTCTAACCGGCCACCGGATCGAATCCACGCAAGGGGTAGAGGAACAGCCTTGGCCAAGTACACCGGTCCCAAATGCCGCCTTTGTCGCCGGGAGGGCGAGAAGCTCTACCTCAAGGGCGAGAAGTGCTACACGGACAAGTGCGCCATAGAGAAGCGGCCCTACCCGCCCGGGGAGGCGGGGCAAAGCCGGCGCCGGCAGTCCGAGTATGGCCTCCAGCTTCGCGAAAAACAGAAGGTTCGCCGGACCTATGGGGTAATGGAGCGCCAGTTCCGACGTTATTACCAGGAAGCGTCACGGCGCAAGGGCAATACCGGGGAGCTGCTTCTCCAGCTCCTGGAGCGCCGGCTGGACAACATCGTCTTCCGCATGGGCTTTGCCAACTCCCGGAGCGAGTCTCGCCAGGTCATCCGCCACAACCAGATCCTGGTCAACGGCAAGCGGGTCAATATCCCTTCCTATCAGGTTCGGGCCGGCGATGAAGTCACCGTTGTCGAAGGGGCCCGCAATCAGGGCCGGATCCAATGGGCTGCCCAGCGCAGTGAAGACCTGGGTCGGCCGGAGTGGCTTGAGGTGGACGGCGACCACTACAAGGGCACGGTGAAGGCCCTGCCCGCACGCTCCGACCTTTCGCCCTCCATCAATGAGCACCTCATCGTTGAGCTCTACTCCAAGTAGGGAGCCGCTATCTCCATGCCGGATACCTTGATTAAGCCGGACAACATCCAGATCGAGCCCCTCTCCCAGAAGGGCGCCAAGATCACCTTGGAGCCCCTGGAGCGGGGCTACGGACACACCCTGGGCAACGCCCTGCGGCGGATCCTGCTGTCTTCCATGCCGGGCACCGCGGTCACCAAGGTCCAGATCGACGGGGTCCTCCACGAGTTCGGCTCCATCGAGGGCGTGCGCGAGGACGTCATCGACATCATCCTGAACCTCAAGGGTCTGGTCGTATCCCTTCTGGGCGATTACGACGAGATGACCCTGCGCCTGAACAAGGAGGGCGAGGGTCCGGTTACGGCCGCTGACTTCGGGGTTCCCACCGGGGCGGAGATCGTCAATCCGGACCTGACAATCGCCCATCTGGCCAGCGGCGGCAGCCTCCAGATGGAGGTCACCGTGGCCCGCGGGCGCGGCTATGAGCCGGCCGCCACGCGGGAGGACGAGGGCAGCTCCAATATCGGGGTAATTCCGGTCGACGCCACCTTTACCCCCATCAACCGGGCCACCTACAAGGTGGAGAATGCCCGCGTGGGTCAGGTTACCGACTACGATCGCCTGATCCTGGAGGTGGACACCGACGGCAGCATCGGCTGCGAGGAGGCCGTTCGCCGGGCAGCCGAGCTGCTCCGGGACCAGCTCACGGTCTTCGTGGACCTTGCGCCCTCGGCTCCCGGGGAGGCGGTCGCCGGCGAGCGCGCCGAGGTGGACCCCAACCTGCTCAAGTCCGTTGATGACCTCGAGCTCTCCGTGCGCTCCGCCAACTGCCTCAAAGCGGAGAACATCCATTTCGTGGGCGACCTTGTTCAGAAGACCGAGCAGGAGCTGCTCAAGACCCCCAATTTCGGGAAGAAGTCCCTGAACGAGATCAAGGAGGTCCTCGCGGCCATGGGTCTGTCCCTGGGGATGAAGCTGGAGGGCTGGCCTCCGGAGGACCTGCCCGCCCCCGAAGAGGCCGCCGACACGGACCAGGAAGCCGGGTAGTCACGGGCGAATAACGACCCGGTACCCCAGCCACAAAGGACGTCCCCATGCGCCACCGCCAGTCCGGGCGAAAGCTCCAGCGCCCCGCTGCCAAGCGCCGGAGCCTGTTGGCCAACCAGGCCAAGTCCTTGATCGAGCACGAGCGGATTACAACCACCGTGCCCAAGGCCAAGGAGCTTCGGCGCTACCTGGAGCCGCTGATTACGCGAGCCAAGGAGTCCAGCGTCCATCGCAAGCGCTTGGCCTTCGCCAAGCTTCAGGACCGCCGGGCGGTTTCCAAGCTCTTCGATGAGCTTGGTCCCCGCTACCGGGAGCGTCCCGGGGGCTACACCCGGATCCTGAAGGCCGGGTATCGCACTGGCGACTCGGCCCCGCTGGCGGTTATCGAGCTGGTGGATCGATCCGAGGCCCCGGACGCCGGAGCCGAATAGACGGGGGCTTCGGCGGCTAACCGCTCGTGACCGCGGGCCGGGCCCTAGGGCCCGGCCCGCTTCGTTTTTCCCCATCCCTTTGCGGTAAATCGGCGGCGACGATGAGCCAACCGGCGATC
>JAHEOG010000011.1 GCA_018609925.1 Gammaproteobacteria bacterium | reverse complement strand
TGAGCTGGACCTGACCGGGGGAGGTGGTCAGTACCACTTCGACCTGGCTGTTGCCGGGCAGGACGATGGGCCGATTGGTCAGGGTATGGGGGCATACGGGCACGAGGGTGAAGGCGCGCATGCTGGGATGGGTGATGGGCCCACCCGCGGACAGGGCGTAGGCGGTGGAGCCGGTGGGGCTTGCTACGATCAACCCGTCGGAGCGCTGCGAGAACACGAACTGATCATCGACGTAGGTCTCCATCTCGATCATCCGGGCGATGCTTCCCCGGTGGATGACCAGATCGTTGAAGGCTCGGCCTTCCTCCACCTGACCGTCCGGGCGCTGGACTCGGACCCGCAGCATCATGCGCTCTTCCAGCTGGAACTGGCCGTTCAGCAGGGGATCCAGGCTGGTCTCGATATTGGCCAGGCTGGTCTCGGTCAAGAAGCCCAACCGCCCCAGGTTGATCCCCACCAGGGGGATATCCGCCTCGCACAGAGCTCGGGCGGCTCCGAGGAGGGTCCCGTCTCCCCCGATGACCAGGACCAGCTCGGCCTCCCCCCCAATCTGGGTCAGATCGACCACGCGGTGCTCGCTGTGGCGGTTCAGGGAGGCGGCGGTATCGGCCTCGACCAAAACGAGCAGATCGCGACTGGCCAGGGAGGCCGCCAGACGGGCCACCGCCTCGCTCGCCTCGGGATCGCCGGGCTTGCCGATGAGGGCGACGGTTTGGAATCTCTCGGTTTGCACCGCTAGGGGCCGTATGCTGGTTGCGGCAAGGGGGGCAGGGCGACAAGCACCGCGAAGCCAACCTAGCATGGGGTCCTTCCGGCGCCAAGGTCGGCCCGGGCCCAAATTGACACCCCGGGGGGGCGTTGCTAGCCTCCAACGCCGGATCCTCGGGGGGAGACCGAACAGAGGTAACCAGGTTGCACCCGCAGCTGGATGCGCGATCCAAGCAAGTCCTCAAGGCCCTGGTTCGGCTCTTCATCGAGACCGGTGAGCCGGTAGGCTCGCGGGTCCTGGCCCGCGAAAGCGGGTTGGAGGTGAGTCCCGCCACCATCCGCAACATCGTCGCTGATCTGGAGGAGCACGGGCTGGTCTGGTCGCCCCACACCAGCGCCGGCCGCGTCCCCACCAGTCGGGGCTATCGCCTCTTCGTGGCGATCATGCTGGAGATGCAGCCCCTGGCTCCGGAGGAACAGGCGCAGATCCGGGAGTCCCTGATCCGCCAGGCCTCCGACGCCTATCAGCTCTACCATGCCGCGGGCCGCCTGATCTCCGGGCGCACCCACTACGTGGGCATCGTGCTGGTGCCCCGGCTGGCCCAGGGGCGGTTCCGCCAGATCGATTTCCTCACCCTGGCCCAGTACCGCGTGCTGGCCATCCTGGTTACCACCGCGGGGGTTGTTCAGAACCGGATCCTGGAGGTGGAGCGCCCGGTTTCCGAGTCCGAGCTGGAGCGCGCCGCCAACTACCTGACCGAGCGCTTTGCCGGCTGGCCGCTGGGCGAGGTCAAGACCACCCTGGCCCAGGAGAGGCAGGCCGAAGGCGCTCCCGTGGCATCCATGGCGGCTCGCATCGGGTGGTCCGCGCTGGATTTCGAGGAGGAGGAAGACCTCTTCATCGAAGGCCAGGGCAATCTCCTCGATTACCCGGAGTTCGCCCACAGCGAGCGCCTGCGGGAGCTCTTCGAGGTCCTGGAGGAGCCGGAGGAGGTGGCCCGCCTCCTGGAAGCGGTGCCCGAGGGCTCGGGGGTCCAGCTCATGATCGGCGAGGAGGTGGGCTACGAGGCCTTGGTGGACTGCAGCGTGGTCACCGCGAGCTATCAGACCTCCGGCGACGGCCTGGGCACCGTTGCGGTGATCGGTCCGGCCCGCATGGACTACGCCGCCACCATCCCCTTCGTCGACTGCACGGCCCAGCAGCTCTCCTCGGTGCTCTCCCAGAACATCCCCCCCGAGGAGCGTCCCTCCGCCTGAGGCGCTCCTATCCCCGGATGGGCTCTCCGGAACCTTTGGGCAGGGGGTTCCGGTTTTTTGTGCGTGGCGCCCCGGCCGCGAGGGTTGAAAACGCCGGCGCGGGTCCCCAGCTAGGGGGAGAGCTCGGAGCCAGCTCGGCGGTTGAGCCACTGTAGTCAAATCGGGAAAGGCATCGATGAGCGATTCCACGGATAAACGGTACGCCGACGAGAACGCTCCGGAGGAGGCCCCGGCTGCCGAGGCGGCCTCGGAAGAGGCCCCGCAGGGCGCGGGGGAAGCCTCCCCCGACGAGGGCGAAGCCCTACCGGAGGACCCGGAGGCCCTGAAGGAACGGGTCCGCGAGCTTGAGTCCAAGGTGAGCGAGCTCGAAGAGACGGTCTCCAGCTACTGGGATCAGGCCCTGCGGGCGAAGGCCGAAGGCGAGAACGCTCGGCGCCGCGCCGAAAAGGACGTCGAGCAGGCGCGCAAATACGCCCTGGAGGGCTTCCTGAAGGAGCTGCTTCCGGTCAAGGACAGCCTGGAGATGGCCCTGCAGGTGGAGGTCTCCGGTGGGGAGAGCGCCGAGAAGCTCCACAAAGGCGTGGAGATGACCATGGGCATGCTCGACGAGGTCCTGCAGAAGCAGGGGGTGGAGGAAGTCAATCCCTTGGAGGAGGCCTTTGATCCCAATTACCACCAGGCCATGACCACGGTGGAGACCGAGGGCGAGCCCAATCGGGTGGTCTCGGTCATGCAGAAGGGCTTCCTCCTGAACGGGCGCCTGGTCAGGCCCGCCTTGGTGGAGGTCTCCGTCCGCCCCGGCGAGGGCGGGGGCCACGGCTCCGGGGCCGAAGCCGGCCCGAGTGAGGACGAATCCTAGCCACCCGGGCCCGCGGCCCGGGTGGGCTGAGACGATTTGCGAATCAACAACCGAATCTAGCGGCAAAGGTACAGGGCAATGAGTAAGGTCATCGGCATCGATCTGGGCACCACCAACTCCTGCGTGGCCCTCATGGAGGGTGAGCGCACGCGGGTCATCGAGAACAGCGAGGGCGATCGCACCACGCCGTCCATGGTGGCGTTCACCGAGGACGGCGAGCGCCTCGTCGGCCAGGCCGCCAAGCGCCAGGCGGTCACCAACCCCGAGCGCACCCTCTACGCCATCAAGCGGCTGATCGGGCGGCGCTTCGACGATCCCACCACCAAGAAAGACATCGAGCAGGTGCCGTTCCAGATTGTCGAGGCCGACAACGGCGATGCCTGGGTGCAGGTGGACGACCGCAAGTACGCCCCCCAGGAGATCTCGGCCATGGTCCTGCAGAAGATGAAGTCCACGGCCGAGGACTACCTGGGCGAGGAGGTCACCGAGGCGGTGGTCACCGTGCCCGCCTACTTCAACGACTCCCAGCGCCAGGCCACCAAGGACGCCGGCCGCATCGCCGGTCTGGAGGTCAAGCGCATCCTCAACGAGCCCACGGCGGCGGCGCTGGCCTACGGGCTCGACAAGAAGGAGGGCGGCCAGGGCCGTGACCGCAAGGTGGCCGTCTATGACCTGGGTGGCGGCACCTTCGACATCTCCCTGATCGACATCGCCGACGTCGAGGGCGAGTCCTCCTTCGAGGTGCTGGCCACCAGCGGCGACACCTTCCTCGGCGGCGAGGACTTCGACCTGCGGCTGGTGGACCACCTCGCCGATGAGTTCAAGAAGGACGAGGGCATCGACCTGCGCAACGATCGCCTGGCCCTGCAGCGGCTCAAGGACGCCGCCGAGAAGGCCAAGATCGAGCTGTCTTCCAGCCAGCAGACCACGGTGAGCCTGCCGTTCATCACCGCCGATCAGAACGGGCCCAAGCACTTGGAGATCAAGGTGACCCGGGCCAAGTTCGAGTCGCTGGTGGAGGATCTGGTCCAGCGGTCCATCGAGCCGTGCAAGACGGCCCTTTCCGATGCCGGGATCTCCGCCAAGGACATCGACGATGTCATCCTGGTGGGCGGGCAGACCCGGATGCCCAAGGTCCAGGAGCAGGTCCAGGAGTTCTTCGGCAAGGAGCCGCGCAAGGACGTCAACCCCGACGAGGTGGTGGCCATCGGCGCCGCCATCCAGGCCGGCGTGCTCTCCGGCGACGTCAAGGACGTCCTGCTCATGGACGTGACTCCCCTGTCGCTGGGCATCGAGACCCTCGGTGGGGTGATGACCAAGCTCATCGAGAAGAACACCACCATCCCCACCAGCGCCTCGCAGGTGTTCTCCACCGCCGAGGACAACCAAAC
>JAHEOG010000010.1 GCA_018609925.1 Gammaproteobacteria bacterium | reverse complement strand
AGGTTCTCCGCCACGCTGAGGTTGCGGTCCAGGGCCGACTCCTGGAACACCAGGCCGATCCCGGCGCGCACGCCCACCGCGTCCGTCGCCACCTCGCGCCCGCCCACCCAGGCCCGGCCCGAGGTTGGCCGAACCAGGGTGGTGAGCATGTGGATGGTGGTGGTCTTGCCCGAGCCGTTGGGGCCCAGCAGGCCGTAGAAGCCGCCGGCCGGAATGGTGAGGTCGAGCCCGGATACGGCCTCGATCTCCCCGTAGCGCTTTGTGAGGCCCTCGGCTCGGACCGCCTCCGCGGAAGCGGTCTGCGCGGGGGCCTCCCGGTTCACGATGTGACCTTCCCGGAGTTCCTCGGATTGCGGAAGACCAGCGGCTGTGCCTCCTCCTGGGCCTGGCGCTCGGCGGCCTCGTCAAAGGCCTCGGCGATCTTGTGGTGGTCCGGGGACAGGCTGCACACCGGATCGGTACGGGCGGGATCGCCGGTCAGCAGGTAGGCCTGGCAGCGGCAGCCGCCGAAGTCGTTGAACCGCTCCGGGCAGCTGGCGCACGGCTCCGGCATCCAGTCGTAGCCGCGGAAGCGGTTGAAGGCCTCCGAGCGGTACCAGATGTCCGGCAGGGACTCGTCCTGGACGTTGGGGAAGGTGATCCCCGGCAGGTCCCGCGCCGACTGGCACGGCAGCACCATGCCGTCGGGTGCGATGCCGAGGAAGACGTTGCCCCAGCCGCCCATGCAGGCCTTGGGCTGGGTGTCGAAGTAGTCCGGGGCCACGAAGAAGATCTCCATCTGCCCCTTGTAGTACTCCTGGTACCGGTTGGCCACCTCCTCGGCGCGTTCCACCTGCTCGCGGGTGGGCAGAAGCTGGTCCCGATTCAGGTAGGCCCAGCCGTAGTACTGGGTGTTGGCCAGCTCCACGTAGTCGGCGTCCAGGTCCGCGGCAAGGTCCAGGATCTCGCTGATGTGATCGAGGTTGTGGCGGTGCAGCACAATGTTCAGGACCATGGGATAGCCCTGGCTCTTCACCGTGCGCGCCATCTCGATCTTGCGCTCGTAGCTCTTGGTCCCGGCAATGTAGTCGCTTACGTCCTGGCGGCTGGCCTGGAAGCTGATCTGGATGTGGTCCAGGCCGGCCTCCTTGAGCCGGGCGACGCGGTCTGTGTCCATGCCCACGGCGGAGGTGATCAGGTTGGTGTAATAACCGAGCTTGCGGGATTCCTCCACCAGGGTCTCCAGGTCGCGCCGGAGCAGCGGCTCGCCGCCGGAGAACCCGAGCTGGGCGCAGCCGAGCTCGCGGGCCTCGCGCAGCACCCGCAGCCAGTCTTCCGTGCTCAGCTCGTCCTTGTACCGGGCGAAGTCCACCGGATTGGAGCAGTACGGGCACTGCAGCGGGCAGCGATAGGTCAGCTCCGCCAGCAGCCACAGGGGCTGCGGCGTCTCATACGTATTGGATCCATCCCCGTTCATGGGCTTCCTCCAGGAATTCGAGGACGTCCGCCTCCAGGTCCGCGTCGGGGAACTGGGTGGAGAGTGCCTCCACGATCTCCCGCGCGGTGCGGCCGTCGCAAAGCTTCAGGATTTCCGCGGCGCTGTCGTTGAGGGTGATCATCCCCTCCGGGTAGAGCAGCACGTAGCCGCTCTGGGAAGGCTCCCACTGGAATCGGAAGCCGGATGCGACAGTGAGCGCCGCCTGCTGGTCGAGATTTGAAGCCGCGTCGCTCATCCGGCAGCCTCTCCCGTTTGCGCCTCGACCGCGTCGTAGGGCGGCATGCCTACGACATAGGCCAGGTACATGGCGTCAAGCATGGTCCACAGGATGTCCAGCTTGAGCTGCAGGATCTCCAGGGCCCGCTCCTGCTCCTCGCGGGTCCGGAAATAGTCCAGGGTAACCGACAGGGCGTCCTGCACGTCCCGATGGGCCTGCTCCGGGCGCTTGCGGAAGTATTCCAGGCCCTTGGTGTCGATCCAGGGATACTGCGTCGGCCAACTGTCGAGGCGCTCCTGGTGGATGGCGGGGGCGAACAGCTCGGTCAGCGACGAGGCCACGCCCTCCTGCCAGGAGGCCCTGCGGACGAAGTCCAGGTATTTGTCCACGGCGAACCGCACCCCGGGCAGGACGTGCTCCATGGACCACAGCTCCTCCCGGGAGAGGCCCACCGCCTCGCCCAGGCCGAGCCAACGCTCGATGCCGCCGCCTCCCTCGGTGGTGCCGTCGTGGTCCTCGATCCGCTGGATCCAGCGCCGGCGCAGGTCGGGGTTCGGGCAGTTGGCCATCAGCGCGGCATCCTTCTGGGGGATGCTTACCTGGTAGTAGAAGCGGTTGGCCACCCAGCCCTGCATCTGGGCCTGGGTCAGCTCGCCTTCGTACATCATCCGGTGATAGGGATGATGGATGTGGTAGTAGGCCTCCTTGGCCCGCAGGCGCTGCTCGAGCTCCTCGCGGCTCCAGGGCTGGCGGCTGTCTTGGCTCATGGCTCGCTAATCCCGCTTTCTAATCCCATGGTCCCTTGAGGCCTAAATCGCGATGGCCATGCCGTCATAGGCCACCTCCACGCCCGCGGCCTCCAGCTCCCGGCGCTCGGCGGAGGCCTCATCCAGGATCGGATTGGTGTTGTTGATGTGGATGAGGACCTTGCGCGCGGGATCGGTGCGCCCCAGGACCTCCACCATGCCGCCGGGGCCGCTCTGCGGTAGGTGGCCGATCTCGCTGGCCCGCTTGGCTCCTACCCCGGCCTGGGTCAGCTCGTCGTCGCGCCAGAAGGAGCCATCCACCATGGCACAGTCGGCCGCGGCCAGCTCCTCCTCAACGCGGGGCCCGATCTCGCCGAGCCCCGGGGCGTAGAACAGCCGCCCGCCCGTATCGGGATCCTCCACCCGCAGGCCGATGTTATCCCCGGGCTGGGCCCGTCCCCGCCGCGGTGAGTAGGGTGGCGCTTCGCTGGCCAGCGGTATCGCGGTCATGGTCAGCGGCTCCAGTCCGGGAATGGTGAAGGAGCTGCCGTCGATGGCCACCTCGTGCCAGTCCACTCCGCCGTAGTGGCCCAGGATGTTGACCACCGGATAGCCGGTGGTCAGGTCCTCGTAGACCAGCTCCGTGCAGTAGAGCCGCACCGGGTCCCCCTCCCGCAGCGTCAGCAGGCCGGTGGTGTGATCGATCTGGGCGTCCACCAGCACCACCCCGGCGATCGCCGTATCCCGGAGCCCCCGGGCGGGCTGCAGCTCCGGCATGGCCTGGATCTGGGTCCGGATGTCCGGAGAGCAGTTGAACAGGGCCCATTCCGGTCCTCCCGCGCTCACGGCGATGGAGGACTGGGTCCGGGTCTGTCCCGAGAAGCGCCCTTGCCGGAAGCGATGGCAGTTGTCGCAGTTGCAGTTCCACTGCGGGAACCCACCGCCGGCACCGGCACCCAGAATACGGATCCGCACAGGGCTCGCTCCTTGTCGAACAGGGGGGTTGGCCCCCGGTGGCGCTTGGGCTTGATGGTCCCGGCCGCGCGCCGCTTCCTTCCGAAAGGT
>JAHEOG010000009.1 GCA_018609925.1 Gammaproteobacteria bacterium | reverse complement strand
GAAGCGGTCTACGGTCAGCCTTAAGGAGGTGCCACATGCGGGTTAGTATCGCCTACGCTGAGCCAGACCATCAGGAGTGGCTGGAGCTCGAAGTGCCGGTTGGCACGACAGCGGCGGAGGCCCTAGACCGGTCGGCCATCCCAGAGCGGTTCCCGCATGGGAGCTTTGCGGGGGCGGAGCTGGGCATCTTCGGCCAACCGGTTCCCCCCGATCGGGAGCTGCGGCCGGGAGATCGGGTAGAGATTGATCGACCGCTCCAGACCGCCCCTCGCTAGTCCCGTAGCCGGAGTGGGGGTAAGGGATTACGGGCTGGAGGACTCGGGGGAATAGGCCTGGGGGTAGGGATCGCCGCTCTGGACAAGCCGTTGCACCCGCCCAGCTGCATTGAAGAAGATTGTCAGGCGGCGGTAGGCTGCGCGCTCGCCGTCCCCGGTAAGCTGGTAGAAGACGTAGTCCCAGCGGTGGGGGTGGAAAGGGGTCTGGAGCAGAGGCGGGCCCAGCCGGCGGCGGACGGTTTGGCGGGGTAGGCCCTGTTCCAGGGAGGCCACCTGGCTCCGGGTCAAGTAACTCCCCTGCTCGATGGGGGGATGGGCGCAGCCGACTGCGGTGGCGGCGGTGGCGGCCCACGCAAGGCGCGAGGAGGCGATCATGAGCCGGGAGAGCGAAGAGCTCAAGCAGGCGGGATTAAAGGCCACCCGCCCGCGGCGGCGGATCTTACAGCTACTCGAGCACTCCGAGGAGCGCCATCGGACGGCCGAAGGCATCTATCGGACCCTTTTAGCGGAAGGCGAAGAAGTAGGGCTAGCCACCGTGTACCGGGTGCTGGCCCAGTTTGAGCGCGCTGGGCTGGTCAAGCGCCACCATTTCGACGGGGAGCGCGCCTTCTTCGAGCTGGACGAGCACCAGCACCACGACCACATGATCTGCCTTCGCTGCGGGCGGGTAGAGGAGTTCGTCAACGACGAGATCGAGCGGCTCCAAGAAGAGATAGCCCGGGCGCACCATTTCAAGCTCACCGATCATCGCATGGAACTGTACGGCCTGTGCGCGGCGTGTCAAAAGGCGGTATCGGAAGACTAAGCGGGTGAGTGGCATTCAGGGGCGTTCGCCCCAGCGCAGCTTTTCCCGCAGGACCGCGAAGTAATCCCATTGGGGATCGCAGAGCAGGTCGACATCGTGGGGGGCGCGTTCGACGTGGACGCGGTCGCCCTCGGCCAAGGCGAACGGGACCTGGCCATCCAGGGTCAGCTGGGCCGCGCCGGGGGCCTGGGTGAGGACCACCTCGATGCGGCTGGTGGCGGGCAACACGATGGGGCGGTTCGTGAGGGTATGGGGGCAAATGGGCACGAGGGCGAACGCCGGCAGGCGGGGATGGACGATGGGCCCGCCGGCGGAGAGGGCGTAGGCGGTGGAGCCGGTGGGGCTGGCCACGATCAGCCCGTCGGCGGCCTGGGCGAGGACGAACCGAGCGTCCACGTAGGTCGCCAGCGTCACCATGCGGGCACTGGGGCCGCGGTGGACGACGGCGTCGTTGAAGGCGCAGGCTTCCTGCGGGATCTGGCCCGCGCGCTCGACCCGGACTTGGAGCATCATGCGCTGTTCGCGGCGGTAGTTGCCCGCCAGGAGGGCGGCTATACTACCCTCCAAGTGCGCGGGGTGGGTCTCGGTCAAAAAGCCCAGCGACCCCAGATTGATCCCCATGAGGGGGACCTTGTGGGCGCAGAGGGTGCGGGCAACGCCGATCAAGGTGCCGTCGCCGCCGACCACCAAGGCGAGGTCGGCGACGGCGCCGAGGGCGGCGAGATCCGTCCCCGCCTCGGGGCGCGTCGGGCCCAGGGCGGCGGCGGTGCGCGTCTCGAGCCGGACCGTGACGCCCCGGTGGGCCAGCAGCGTGGCCAAGCGCGCCACAGTCGCGGTGGCGGCGGGGTCGTCGGGTTTGCCGATCAGGGCGACGGTCTGGAAGGCGTGGGTCGTCACCGGAGCCTGCGGGCCGTTGGGGGACACGCGCCGCGGGGCGCTGGGATTCAGCGCGTAACCTAGCACCGGGGGCGGGAGGCCGCCAAGGCAGGCGAGTGAGGCCGCGCCTCGCGGCCAAAGGAGCGCGCCCTTGCCGCAGCGGCGAGGGCGGAGGCAACGGCGGGAGGACCCCATTGGAGTCGGAGCTGGACGCCCGAGCCCAACAGGTACTCAAGGCCTTAGTGCGGCGCCACATCGACACGGGGGAGCCGGTAGGCTCCCGGGTCCTGGCGCGGGAGAGCGAGCTGGCGGTGAGCCCGGCGACCATCCGCAACATCGTGGCCGAGTTGGAAGAGCGGGGGCTGGTGCGCTCGCCGCACGCCAGCGCGGGGCGGGTTCCCACCAGCCGGGGGTATCGCCTGTTTGTGGCCCTGATGCTGGAGGTTCCGCCGCTGGCGGCGGAAGAGCGGGCCCAGATCCGGGAATGCCTGTACCGGCAGGCGGCGGACACCTATCGGCTCTACCAAGCCACCGGTCGGTTGATCTCGGGGCGGACCCACTACGTGGGCCTGGTTCGGGGGCCGCGGCTGGCGCAGGGCCGTTTTCGGCAGATCGAATTCCTGGCCCTGGCGGGGGGGCGGATCCTGGCCATCCTAGTGACCACGGCGGGGCTGGTGCAGAACCGGATCCTCGAGGGCCCGCGGGCGGAGGCGGAAGCGGAGCTGGAGCGGGCGGCCAACTACCTAAACGAGCGTTTCGCGGGCTGGCCGCTGCCCGAAGTCAAGCGGCGCCTAGCGCGGGAGAAGCGGGCCGAGGCCGCGCCGTTGGCGGCTTTGGCGGCCGATCTGGGCTGGGCGGCGCTGGATGGCGAGGCCGAGGACGAGCTTGTCATCGAGGGCCAGGGCAACCTCCTGGCCTACCCGGAATTAGCCCAAGGCGAGCGCCTGCGGGCCCTATTCGAGGTACTGGAGGCGCCGGCGGAGCTGGGGCGGCTTTTGGAGGCCGCGTCCGACGGCGCCGGGGTGCGGCTGCTGATCGGGGAAGAGGCGGGCTACGCGGCCCTAGCGGATTGCACCGTGGTGACCGCGCGCTACCGCACCGCGGAGGCCGGTTCGGGCACGGTAGCGGTGATCGGCCCGGCCCGCATGGACTACGCCGCCACCATCCCCTTCGTGGACTACACCGCCCAACAGCTGTCGTCCGTGCTGGCCCCGGATGCCTCCCTCTCCCCCCACTAGCGCTTCCCCTGACTCCGGGGGCGCGCCCGGATTGCCTGGGATGACCCGGTAATGGGGGATCCGCTCCGGGGGCTTCCGCCCTTTGGGCCTCCTCAGCCGCGCCTCACCCGTTACCCGGCCGGTTCCGGTGACTGGAGGGAGGTTGTCCGGGATATGGCTTTGTCAGATATCCCCTAGACCCTGTGGGAGCTCGCTTTCGCGGACGATTACCCAAAGTGACACCGGGGTTCGATCGGCGGTTCGCTTTCGCCCACTGAACTGGAGTGGGCTCCTACAAGTAGGCCTCTACAAATAGGCCCCTACGGGGGGTCCGATAGGTGCCTGCCCTGGCTGTGGGTGCCGGTTTGGCCATGGGCGCTGAGCCTTGGTTGGCTAGGCCTCGGCCGTAGGAGCCCGATTCGGCGGGCGAACAGGAT
>JAHEOG010000008.1 GCA_018609925.1 Gammaproteobacteria bacterium | reverse complement strand
GCTTGTCGCCCGCCTCAATGATGGTCCAACGGCTTTCGCCGGTGTCCGTCCCCCGGATCAGGCTCTCGGCCGCAGCCACCTCCGGGGCGTAATAGCGGTCGGCGAAACGCTCGACGTCGGGAACGGGCCAGCCCACTTCCATCCGTTCCTTTTCCCGCTTCTCCAGGCGCTTCTTCTGCGTGGCGCGGTCCACATGGAACCAGAGCTTGACCAGGGCCAGCCCGTCCGCCGCCAGCATGCGCTCCAGATCGGCAATCCGGGCCAGCCGGCGATCCATCTCGGCCTGATCGATGCGGCCGTAGGTCCGGTCCAGGAGGGGGTGGCGGTACCAGGCCCAGAACATGACGCCGATCTCACCCGCCGCCGGCATCTTGCGCCAGAAGCGCCAGTACCAGGGCCGTTGGCGCTCCTCGTCGGTCTCGTCCCAAAAGGCCGAGGTGCGCAGGTGGCTGGGCTCAAGCCATTTGTTCAGGCGGTTCACCACGCGGCTTTTGCCGGCCCCTTCCAGGCCGGCGACGATCACGATTACGGGCACCTCCGCGCGGTGGATGGCAAGCTGAGCGGCCAGGAGCTGCGTGCGAAGCTCCGGCTCGGTCTCCTTGAAAGTCGGCTTGTCCACCCGCCGGCCTAGCTCTTCCGTCTCGAACATGGTTTCCTCCCTCGCGATCCCCGCGCTAAATGACCGCGAGTCGGGATCCGGTTGCTTGCTCTGGCTGCTTTCGCTGGGGTTGGGCCTTTCCCAGGGTGAGTCCTCCCCATCGGCTTTTTCCGGGGCCGATCTTTTCCGCAACAGCGACCACTTACCCGCGTTCCAGGGTCAAGAAGAAAGGGGGACTGGGCCCGCTCCGGGGGAGGTACCCGTGGAGGATCAAGGTTCCGTCCTCCTGGGGCGCGAGGGAGAGGGTGGAATCCACATGGCGCCCCTTCTCCGAAGGATGGAGGACGACCCCGTCCACGTCGTTTTCGGGATCGGGCACCACCCGCTCGATCGGGATGACCATTCTCTCGGTTTCCCGGGTGTAGTGGGGCAGGACGACCTCGGTCCGGGACAGTTCCACCTTTCCACCGAGCATCGCCTCTTGCAGGGGATTGGTCCCCGCCCCGGTCATGGGGGTGCTCGCCTCCCTGACCGTCCATTCACCGGTCCAGTCGTTGTCGCTGCAGGCGCCCAGGGCCAGCGCGGCCAGAAACGTCAGTGACAGCGTCGCGACGAGGTGCGGGGGCATGCAAGCCTCCTCGGGAAACCCTTTGAAAAGCCTAAAGATGAATCTACCTATAGGATTTCCACTTGGGTAGGCCCAGGCTGCCCGCCTGGGTGAGCTTTCAGCGCGTTCTTGCCAGGAGGGGCAGGCCCATGACCCGACCCCACCGCCTTTCCCCCGATACCGCCGAGGGGCCCGAGGCCTTCCCGTATACCCGGGATTCCTGCCGGGTGCCCCCGCCTTTGCCGAACGGGGTTGAGAGTGCGCTGTCCGCTCCGGGGCCTGGACTGGCAGAGTGTCGGGGATCCTTCGATCACGGCCGATCCTGAATCCCCGGAGCCCCTTGGTCATGCCAGCAGGTCGTCCCCCCGCCATCTCCGTTTCGGGCCTGAACAAGACCTTCGCCTCGGGTTTCCGGGCGCTCCACGAGATCGACCTGGAGGTGCGCCCCGGGGAGATATTCGCCCTCCTCGGACCCAACGGCGCCGGCAAGACCACGCTGATCAGCATCATTTGCGGCATCGTCACCGCCACCTCCGGCCGGGTGGAGGTGGCGGGCTACGACAATGTGGCCGACTTCCGTGAGGCCCGCTCCCGGGTGGGACTGGTGCCGCAGGAGCTGACCACCGAGGCCTTCGAGACGGTTTGGGCCACGGTCCGCTTCAGCCGGGGCCTGTTCGGCAAGCCCCCCGATCCCGATCACCTCGAGAGGGTCCTGCGCGACCTGGCGCTGTGGGAGAAGCGCGACCACCAGATCATGACCCTGTCCGGCGGCATGAAGCGGCGGCTGCTGATCGCCAAGGCGCTGTCCCACGAGCCCGACGTGCTGTTCCTGGACGAGCCCACGGCCGGGGTGGACGTGGACCTGCGCCAGGACATGTGGGAGGTCGTGCGCGGTCTGAGGGCGAGCGGGGTCACCGTCATCCTGACCACCCACTACATCGAGGAGGCCGAGCTTATGGCTGACCGGGTGGGGGTCATCAACCGGGGCGGGCTGACGCTGGTGGAGGAAAAGAGCGCCCTCATGCGCCGGCTCGGCGCCAAGCAGCTGATCCTGACGCTGGCCGAGCCCATCGAGGAGCTCCCGGAGGGGCTGGCGGACAAGAGGCTCGAGCTGGCGGCCGAAGGCTGGGAGCTGGTCTACACCTATGGCAAGGAAGGGGAGGGCAAGGACATCGCGGTCCTGCTTACGGAGCTGACCGAGGCGGGCATCCGCTTTACCGACCTCTACACCGAGCAGAGCTCGCTGGAGGACATCTTCGTCCATTTGGTGCGGGAAAGGCAATGAACGTCCGTGGGATCCGGGCGATCTATACCTTCGAGATGGCCCGCACGGGCCGGACCCTGCTCCAGAGCATCGTGTCCCCGGTGATCTCCACCTCCCTGTACTTCGTGGTCTTCGGGGCCGCCATCGGCTCGCGCATCACGGAGGTGGCGGGGGTGAGCTACGGGTCGTTCATCGTGCCCGGCCTGATCATGCTCATGCTGCTGACCCAGAGCGTCGCCAACGCGTCCTTCGGCATCTTCTTCCCGCGCTTCACCGGGACCATCTTCGAGATCCTTTCCGCCCCGGTCTCCGTCTGGGAGATCGTCATCGGCTACGTGGGCGCCGCCGCCACCAAGTCGGTCGGGCTCGGGCTCATCATCCTGGGCACCGCCGCCCTGTTCGTGGACCTGCAGATCGCCCACCCGCTCTGGATGCTCGTCTTTCTGGTGCTGACCGCCGTGTCGTTCAGCCTCTTCGGCTTCCTCATCGGCATCTGGGCCGACAACTTCGAGAAGCTGCAGGTGGTGCCGCTGCTGGTGCTCACGCCCCTGACCTTCCTCGGCGGCACCTTCTATTCCATCGACATGCTGCCCCCGTTCTGGCGGATGGTGAGCCTGTTCAATCCGGTGCTCTATCTGGTCAGCGGCTTCCGCTGGAGCTTCTACGGCCTGGCCGACGTCAGCGTCACCCTCAGCCTGGCCATGGTCCTGCTGTTCCTGGCCCTGTGCCTGACGGCCGTGGGGTGGATCTTCCGCACCGGGTACCGGCTGAAGTCGTAAGGGCGGTGGGTGGCCTATAACCCTTGCAGCTCGGCCTCTTTCGGGAAGCGTACCTCGAAGCCCAGTGGCACCGTGCGGGTCTCGTCCGCCGCCAGCTCGAAGCGCCAACCCAGTACCCCCCGCTGACCGTTCACGTCCCGCTCGCCGGGCTCCGGTGTCTTGGCCCAGGGCTCCACCGTGATCTCCTCGTTGCGTCGGACCGGCAAGCGGTAGCGCAGGGAGACGGGCAGGGGGAAGTCGTGCCTGTTGGTGAGCTCCAGGCGATAGCGCCGCGTTAGGCGGGTTTCCTTGGAGATCCAGCCTTCTTCGCCGGCCTCGTCGGCTACGGCGGTGTAGGTGACCTCCATGGCCGGATCGGTACCGAAGCCCAGTGCCCGCTCGGTGCCCGGCGGCCAGCTTTCCAGCCGCCCTTCGCCCAGATACCGCCCGTCTCGGAAACGGCGCAGGGAGCCGCCGGGCAGTACCTCGCCCACGTCCAGGCTGGCCACGACGGTCAGCCAGGCCCGTTCGCTGCGCTGGGGGACCACCCGCGCGAGCAATTCCGGCGATAGCTGGTGGACGGCGATGTCGTAGCTAGCTGGCTGATTGTCCGCTGCCAAGGAAACTGGGCCGCCGAGCCGATAGGTGGCAGCATAGCGGCCGGTGTCGATCGAGGCCCGGGCGCGAGGAGCCTTGGCCTGTATAGCCCCCTCAGTGGATGCCGCGAAACCGCCGGCCCGATCGGCTTTGGCAGACTCCGAAGTCGTTTCGCGCAGATCGATCCACCAGGTTTCCAGATCGGTAGGGGCCTCCCCGGTGAGGGGTGTGGCCGTGCTGAGGGCCAGAGCCACATCCTCCCAATCCTCCCCAGTGGCCTGCCGCACACGGGCCCGGCGCTCCAGTGTCAGCTTCGGGGCCTCGGTATCCAGGCGGGCGACGTAGACCGGCTCCCAGTGCGCTTTGTCGACGCGATATTGCAGCCGCAACCGTGTCTGAACGGGGTCGGCCATACGCAGGGTTACCACGGCGGTTCGCTGGGGCTCGCGCCGGTCCCGGAGCTGCTCTAGGCGCTTCTTCAGGCGCTCGATGCGATCGTCGAGCTTGTCGATGCGCGCCTGGGTGTCCCGGCGGCGCGAGCGCACGGCCGGTCCCTGCTCCTTCAGTGCCTTCTGGAGCCGGGCGATGATCCCTTCCTCGGCGAGGCGCTCGGTAAACGCCCCGGGCGCCTTCTCCGGCAGGCTGGCCAGGGCCCGGACATAGCTCAGCTCGTCCTCCACTGCCGCCAGGTCGTCGGCGAGCTCCGCCCGCCGCTCGCGGGCCGCCTCGAGCTCCTCCCGAATTGCCCGCACCCGGGGCGCCGGGCTCTCCGCGGCCGGCTCACGGGTAGTGCGTACCGCCTGGACTCGCACCCCTTTGCCCTTTACCGCCGCCGTGACACTTTCCTCCCGGAACGCCGCGGGAAGC
>JAHEOG010000007.1 GCA_018609925.1 Gammaproteobacteria bacterium | reverse complement strand
TCGCCCGCGAGTCGGGTTGGGACCACGAGCTGGTCACCACCGCCGAGCCCTGCATCCAGTGCTTCGGGGCCCTGTTCTGGTCGGGGGTCCGCTCGCTGGTGTGCGGGGCCGCGAGCGAGGCGGCCGAGACGGCGGGCTTCGATGAGGGCCCCAAGCCCGAAGACTGGGCCGCGCTTTTGGAGGCTCGCGGGATCCAGGTCCGCACCGCGGTGCTCGGAGAGGAGGCCGCCGCGGTCATACGGGACTACGTCGCCAGCGGGGGCCCCATCTACAACCCCACCCGTGCGTAGCCCGCGCTAGTCACCGAAGACAATGGTGCGATTGCCCCACACCGCGATGCGGTCCTCCAGGTGCCAGCGCACGGCCCGGGCCAGGACGCTGCGCTCCACCTCCTGGCCCCGCTCCCGCAGGCGGGGCACGTCGTCCCGGTGGGAGATGCGCACCACGTCCTGGTCGATGACCGGTCCGGCATCCAGCTCCTCGGTGGCGTAGTGGGCCGTGGCCCCGATCAGCTTGACCCCGCGCTCGAAGGCTTGACGGTAGGGGTCCGAGCCGGCGAAGGCCGGCAGGAAGGAGTGGTGGATGTTGATGATCCGGCTCGGGTAGCGGGCCACGAAGCCGGGGGATAGGATCTGCATGTAGCGGGCCAGCACCACCAGATCCACCCCCCAGGCCTCGAGCTGCTCCAGGATCCGGGCCTCGGCGGAACCCTTGGCTCCCGGGGCCACCGGGATATGCACGTAGGGCAGGCAGAATCCGGTGACCGCCTCCGCGTGGTCGGGGTGATTGCTGATGATCCCGACCAGCTGCCCGGGCAGCTCGCCCCGGGACCAGCGCCACAGGATCTCCATCAGGGCGTGGGGTGGGCGCGAGGCTAGCACTGCCAGCCGCCTCGGTTCGGAAGGGCGGTGGAGGTACCAGTCCATGGCGAAGGGCTCGCCCACCCGCTTGGCGAAGGTGGCTTCCAGCCCGGCTGGAACGGCTTCGGGGAACCGAGCCACCACCCGCATGAACAGGGTACCGGCCTCGGGATCGGTGCTGTGCTGGTCCAGGTCGGTGATGTTGGCGCCCAGGCGAAACAGGAAGCCGGACACGGCCGAGACCACCCCGGGACGGTCCGGACACGAGATCACCAGGCGGGCTTCGCGCTCGTCGACAGGCATGGGTGTCCTCGTCAATTCGGTCTGATCCCGGTCCGGGGCTAGGCCAGGCTCTCCCACCCCAAGCGGGCGGCGATCAGCACCAGCAGGATGGCATAGGCCCAGCCCAGCCACACGGGATTGGCCCGGTGGACCATGAGTCGGCTCCCAACAAGCGAGCCGATCACCACGGCGGAGACCGCAATGGTGGTCAGCGCGGCCGGGAAGTGCCCCTGGCCCAGGTGGCCCATGAGTCCGGCTAGTGAGGAAACGGTAACCACCAGGGCGGTGGAGCCCGCCGCCGTCCGGGCCCCGTAGCCCAGCCCCATCAGCACCGGCGCCACCAGGAAGCCCCCGCCCAGGCCGAGTAGCCCCGCCAGGAAGCCGATGGCCAGTCCGCCTCCCCCCAGCGCCGTTCGTCGCCAGGAGCGGGTACCGGCGCGGGTGATGACGGCGGTGGACGTCATGCGCCAGAGGGTAACCGCCGCCGAAGCGAGCAGCGCGATGGCGAGCAGCCCTAGCAGCAGATCGCGATCGCTGTAGGGCACGGCCAACGCCCCGACCGGGGCGGCCAAGACTACCGTTACCGCCATGGGGCAGATCCCGGTCCAGTCCACCAAACCCCGTTGGTGGTAGAGGCGCAGGGCCAGCCCAGTGTTGACGGCGTTCAGGGCCAGACCGAGGGGGATGGCCACGGTCTTGAGGTCGAAGCCCAGCCAGTGCAGCAGGGGCACGAAGACCAGGGCCCCGCCGAGGCCGAGCATGCAGAACATCGCCGCCACCACCAAGAAGATCCCCGCCACCGTGGCGCCGATGGGCCAGGTCAAGATGGGCTCCCTTCCGTCACAGGCGACTGCGCTTTTGGCGGCGGGTGATCTCCTCGGCGAAGCTCGCGAACCGGCCCGCCTCGATGGCCTTCGCCATGGCGGCCATTAGCTCCTGGTAGAACCACAGGTTGTGCCAGGACACCAGCACCCCCCCCAGCATCTCCCCTGCCTTGAACAGGTGGTGGAGGTAGGCCCGGGAATAGTCGCGGCTTGCCGGGCAGTCCGATCCGGGGTCCAGGGGGTTGGGATCGTCGCGGTGGCGGGCGTGGCTGAGCTTGATCTCGCCGTCCCAGGTGTAGGCCAGCCCCCGCCGCCCCGACCGGGTGGGCAGGACGCAATCGAACAGATCCATGCCGCGGGCCACGGCCGCCACCAGGTCCAGCGGCTTGCCCACGCCCATCAGGTAGCGCGGGCAAGCCCGGGGCAGGTGGGGCTCCGTGGCCTCGAGGGCCCGGTCCCGCTCGGCCGCCGGCTCGCCCACGGCGAGGCCCCCAACGGCGTAACCGTGGAAGTCGAGCTCGACGAGGCGGCGTGCCGACTCCTTGCGCAGCCCCGGATGGACGCCTCCCTGGACGATGCCGAACAGCCCGTAGCCCGGGCGCTCCTCGAAGGCGGCGCGGCAGCGCCGGGCCCAGTTCAGGGTTCGCTCCAGGGAGCGCCGGGCCGTCTCGGTCCCACTGGGGTACGGGGGGCATTCGTCGAGGACCATGGTGATGTCGGCGTCGAGCTGGTGCTGGATCGCCATGGCCCCTTCTGGGGTCAGCCGGTGGTAGCTGCCGTCGATGTGGCTGCGGAAGGTGACGCCGTCGTCATCGAGGCGCCGCAGTCCCGCCAGGGACAGTACCTGATAGCCCCCCGAGTCGGTGAGGATCGGTCCGTCCCAGTTCATGAACCGGTGCAGGCCGCCAAGCTCCGCCACCCGCTCGGGACCGGGGCGCAGCAGCAGGTGGTAGCCGTTGGCCAGGACCATGTCCGCGCCGGTGGCCCGGACCTGGTCGGGGAGCAGGCCCTTCACGCTGCCCGCGGTGGCCACCGGCATGAAGGCAGGGGTCGCGATGGTGCCGCGGCCGGTGTGCAAGCGTCCCCGCCGGGCTTCCCCCTCCTCGGCCAGGAGCGTGAAGTCCCAGCTTGCTGCCCCCCCGGGGTCAGTCATCGGCGGCCGGATGCAGGAGGCAGGCGTCGCCGTAGGAGTAGAAGCGGTACCCGGCCGCCACCGCGTGGGCGTAGGCGCGCTTGATCCGCTCGAGTCCGGAGAAGGCGGCGACGAGCATGAGCAGGGTGGATCGGGGCAGGTGGAAATTGGTGATCAGCCGGTCCGTGGCCCGGAACCGGTAGCCGGGGCCGATGAAGAGATCGGTCTCGCCGGACCAGGGATGCAGGGTGCCCGATTCGTCGGCCCCTGTCTCCAGCACGCGTAAGGCCGTCGTGCCCACCGGCACCACCCGTGCCCCCGCGCGGCGGGCGGCGTTGATACGCTCGGCCACATCGGGCCCGAGCGACCCCAGCTCGGCGTGCATCTCGTGGTAGCGGGTGTCCTCCACCTTCACCGGGAGGAAGGTACCGGCCCCCACGTGCAGGGTCACCGTCGTCCAGCCGATCCCGGCCGCCTCCAGCTCGCCCTGGAGGCGCTCGGTGAAGTGCAGCGCGGCGGTGGGGGCGGCGACGGCCCCCGGGTGGCGGGCGAAGCGGGTCTGGTAGCGCTCCCGGTCGGCGGGGTCGGGGGCGTCCCGGTGGATGTACGGCGGCAGGGGCATGGCTCCATACGCCTCCAGGGCGGCCAGAAGCTCGCACCCGTCGCGGTCGAAGGCGAGAACGACCTCCCCGCCCTCGAGTTTCTCCCGGACCTCGGCCTCCAGGCCGCCGTCGAAACGGACCCGCTGGCCTCGACGCAGGCGCCGAGCGGGTCGAGCGAAGGCCCGCCACTGGGAGTCGCTCCCGGCCGGCTTCTGCAAGGTCGCTTCGATCGGGACCGCGTCCCGATAGCCCCAAAGGCGGGCCGGGATCACCCGGGTATCGTTGAAGACCAATAGGTCCCCGGGACTCAGTAGACCGGGGAGATCACGCACCCCGCGATCGCGGAGCCCTTCGGGACGGACCTCCAATAGCCGGGCGGCATCGGCGGGCTCGATGGGGTACTGAGCGATCCGGTCTTCGGGAAGGGGATAATCCAGCTCGTCCACGCGCATGGCGTTCCGGTACCCTCTGGGAAGACGGTCATTCTACCGGCCGGGGGCCGAGCGCCGCAGCCCGGCTCTCCGGTCAGCCCGACACGCACGGAGGCAACCTGCCATGGCCGAGGCGGATCCTGTGAGCCGTAGCCGGGAGATGCTGGCCTATATCGACGCCAGCCCCAGCCCTTGGCACGCGGTTGCCGAAGCCGCCGAAATGCTGGAGGCCCGCGGGTTCCGCCGGCTTGAGGAGGATCAGCCCTGGGAGCTGGGCCCAGGCGGTAGCTATTACGTCGTGCGCGACGGCTCCAGCCTGATCGCCTTTACCATCGGGAACCAGGGCCTAGGGCAATCCGGCTTTCGCATCGTGGGCGCCCACACCGATTCACCCGGTTTTCGGGTAAAGCCCGGTGGCGCCATGGCCAAGGATCCCCTGGCCGCCCTCGGGGTGGAGATCTACGGGGCGCCCATCCTGGCCACCTTCACCGATCGCGATCTGACCCTGGCCGGCCGGGTCTTTGTCCGCGACCCGAGCGAGGCTACCGGGGTGCGCCCCCGTTTGGTCCGATTCGACCGGCCCCTGGTGCGACTGCCCAACCTGGCCATCCACATGAATCGGGAGGTGAACCGGGAAGGGCTGAAGCTCGACCACCAGGACCAGCTCCCCCTCTTCCTGACCACCCTCTCGCAGGAGCTCCCACCCGGGCAGCGGTTCCGTCAGCTGCTGGGGGAAGCCCTCGGTGCCGAGCCCGATGACCTCCTCTCCTGGAGTCTGGCGGTGGCCGACACCCAGCCCGGAAGCCTCTGGGGCCCCGAAGGGGAGTTCCTCGCCGACGGCCAGCTCGACAACCTGGCCTCCTGCCACGCCGCCCTGACCGCCCTGCCGCGGGAGCGAGAGGAAGGCGTGGCCCTGGCCGCCCTGTTCGACCACGAGGAGGTGGGCTCGGAGTCCTACAAGGGCGCTGCCGGGGAGCTCCTGGAGGCGGTGTTGGAGCGGATCGCTGCGGGCCTTGACCGCAACCAGGAGGCCAGACGGGCCGCCTTGGCTGGGAGCTGGCTGGTCTCGGCGGACGCCGCCCACGCCTACCACCCGAGCTGGCCCCGCCACCACGACGATCAGCACCGGGTACGAGTCAACGGCGGGCCCGTAATCAAGCCCAACGCCGCCCAGCGCTACGCCACCGACGATGCCGGGGAGGCCTACTTTGCCCGGCTTTGCGAGTCCGCCGGGGTCCCCTGCCAGCGCTATGTGCACCGTAACGACCTGCCCTGCGGGTCCACCATCGGACCCATGCTGGCGGCCCGGCTGGGGGTACGCACCGTGGACGTGGGTAGTCCCCTGTGGGCCATGCACTCGGCCCGGGAAAGCGCCGGGACCTTCGACCACGACTATTTGGTCCGAGCTTTGGCGACATTCTTCGAAAGTGGATAGACAGTTTTCCCCACTGCCTGTGGAGAAACCTGTTGAAAACCTCGGCTTTGTCCGAGGGCAGACAGGAAGTTAGCCGGGATGCCCAACCTTTGATCCGGAATAAATCCATAAAAAGCAATACTCTATATGTAAGCCCCTGAGCTGCTGTGGACTGCTCCGAGCCAAGTCCCTTGGGCGGGGGTTGTGGATAATGTGACCTTGCGAACATAACTTTGGGGCCGGGATGAGCCTGCGCTTCCCGCAATGGCATTCCCCGGTCGCTTCGGAGAGGGGTTATGAACTACACCGCGACCATCCTAATGACCGAGCTGGTGACCCACGATGTCCGGCGCTACATCGTCGAGCGCCCGGAAGGCTTCGCGTTTGAGCCGGGCCAGGCGGTCATGCTGGCCCTCAATCAGTCCGGCTGGGAGCGCGAGCGCCGCTCCTTCACGCCCACGTCCCTGCCTGAGGACCGGGTTCTGGAATTCACTATCAAGACGTATCCCGAACACGCCGGGGTCACCGACCGCCTCCACCACCTGGATCCCGGGGCGGAGCTATTGCTGTCGCGCCCCTTCGGCACCCTCACCTACAAGGGACCGGGCACCTTCATCGCCGGGGGCGCCGGGCTCACGCCGTTTATGGCCATGATCCGGGCCCTCGCCCGGGATGGGGCCCTGGCGGGTCACCGCCTGATCCTGTCCAACAAGACTCCCGCGGATGTCATCTGTCCCCAGGAATTCCGTTACTACCTGGGCCCCTCCCTTCATTCCGTCTGTACCCGCGAGGGGGACGGGGACTGTGCGCAGGGACGCATCGGCAAGGACTACCTGGCCCGTAATCTCGAGACCCTCGATCAGCACTTCTACACCTGCGGCCCCCCGGCCTTCGTGGAAACGGTCACGGAGGCCCTCCAGGAGCTGGGGGCGAGCACCGAACAGCTCCTGTTCGAGAGCTGAGCCCGCTACCGGCTGTCCCGACCCAGCCTTTGCTCCTTGGGATCAGAGGCGGTAGGGATCTCCGTAGCCATCGGTGAGGCGGGCCCGTAGGCCCTCGGGATCGAGCAGCTCGAGCAGGTGCTCCTTGCGATGCAAGCGGATAAGCCCCTGGCGTTGGAGTCGGTTGAAGGTTCGGCTGAGGGTCTCGGGCTGGAGCCCCAGATAGTTGGCCAGGTCCTTCTTGGGGATCTTCAGGCTCAGGCGGTAGCCATCCAGGCGCAGGGCTTGGTAGCGCTGGCTCAGGCGCAGCAGGAAGCCGATCAGGCGGGCCTCCGCCCAATGGTGCCGGAGGGCGTGGAGGAGCTTGTCCTCCTGGGCGATCTCACGACCCATGAGACGCCGGATCTGCCGGTTCAGGCCGGGGACGGCGCCCGTCAGACGGTCGAGCTGGGGGATGGGGATGCGGCAGTAGGTGGTGGTGTCCAGGGCCTGGGCATTGCATTGGTGATGGTCCGTGGCGAGCCCGTCGAAGCCCAACAGCTCGCCGGCCAGAAAGAACCCGGTCACCATCTCTTCGCCTTCGGGGGTAAGGGTGTAGGTTTTCACCAGTCCGCTTCGAATGGCGAAGAGGGTGTGGCACTCCTCGTCCATACGGAACAGGTGATCGCCCTTGCTCAGGGGCCCTCGCTGTTCCACCAGGTCCTCCAGCTCCTTCACCTCCGGGCCTTCCAGCCCGAACGGCAGGCAGAGCTCCTTGACGCTGCAGCTCCGACAGGCGGAGCGAAGTGCATCAAGGGTACTTTCTTGGGTGGCCATTGGCTTCTCCCGCAGGACTTTCGGGGCGCCCACCGGTCCCATCAAGGAATGCGCATCCTTCTACCCCTAGCCTACAGGTTGAGTCGGATAAAGGGAGTACCGGGGCCGGGGGGTCATCCCGCTAAGCCACTGGCTCCATGGGCAGCGAAAGCTCGCTTCCCTTTTAGGCCATCGGCGGAAGGAGACGGCCTTGGCTGCCAACCCGATGGCTTTGGCCTCCGGTGAGCCGCAGCTCTGGGGGGATTGTTGGCTTTCGCCCCCTGGACCCTTCCAGCCAAGGGGCCTTCGGGATGGAATGGACGAGCTTCTGGGATAGGGGGGCACCCATCGCCTGGCTGCCCCGTTTGCCCTGGTTCAAGGGGAGAGCGGAGCAAGTCAGGGACCGCTAGCTTATTAGACGGTGTCCATCACCCTGGCTAGACTTGGGCAAAAGAGTGCTTCTTCACCACCTTTCGGGAGGCTCCATGAGCCAAGCAGCCTTTCGCAACGTCCTCGGGGAGGGCCTCGAGCCCTGCGGGACCGACCCGCCTACGGGTTTCTTTCGCAATGGCTCTTGCCAGACCGATGTCCGGGACCTGGGCAACCACAGCGTTTGTGCCGAGGTTACCGAGGAGTTCCTGGAGTACAGCGCGGCCCGCGGCAATGAGCTGCGTACGCCCATCCCGGAGCACGGCTTCCCGGGGCTGGAGCCCGGCGATCGCTGGTGCATCTGTGCCGCCCGCTGGCAAGAGGCACTGGAAGCGGGTGTGGCGCCACCGGTTCGCTTGTCCTCAACCGAGGAAAATGCCTTGGAGGTGGTGCTCTTCGAGGACCTGAGGCGCTATGCCATCGACGGTTGATGCGGGGGAGCCTGCAAGGGCCCCTATCGGTCGGTGCCCTTTGTTGAATTGATCCAGATCAAGTTGGGCCCCGCGCCGGCTCGTTATCTTAACGCCGCTGCGTTCTACCGGAGGTGACCCTTGAGCGATCCGCAGAGCCGAAACCGGGAGCCGATCCAGATCCGGGAGGGCCACGGGCGACTGCCCTGGTGGGGCTGGGTCTTGATCGTCCTGGCCCTGATCTACGCCTTCCTCATCGGGCCCTTCAACTGGTTCCCACCCCAGGGGTAAGCCCATGGCCGAGCGCGCGATACGACTCTGGCTCTGGTCGTCGGTCTTCTGGTTGATCCTGGGTCCCATCCTGGGGGTCATCCAGTCCCTGCAGTTCCTGATCCCGGGCTCACTGGATGCCTATCTGGTGGCCCTGGAGCTGCCCTACAGCCAGATGCGGATCATCCACACCAACGTTCTGATCTTCGGCTGGCTGGGGATGAGCTTCGTTGCGGCCATCCTCTACATCCTGCCGCGATTGGCGGGAGCGCCTCTGCACCGTCCGGATTTGGCCTGGTGGGCGGGATGGCTCTGGAACGCGGCCTGGGTGGCGGCGGTGATCCTGATCTGGGCGGGGATCCCCGGGCACTGGCTGGTGTCGGTCCAGGCGGCCGAGGTGGGGGAGGCTCCCCTGCTGACGGACATCCTGGTGGTGATTTCGCTGCTCACCGTGGCCTACTGTGTCCATACCACCATCCTCAACCGTCAGACCCGTCGTCTCTACGTCTCGGTCTGGTATCTCCTGGGTGGGCTCTACACCACGGCGGCGACCTATCTGGTGGGCAACTTCCTGGTGCTCGCCTTCAGCGGTCCGGGCTATCAGGTAATCGAGGCCTGGTGGCTGCACAACGCGGTGGGCATGATCATCACCCCGCTGGGGCTGGGCATCGCCTACTACGTTATCCCGCTGGCCTCCCAGCAGCCGCTGTATTCCCACCGCCTGTCCATCGTCGGCTTCTGGACCCTCATGGCCTTCTATCCCGGGACAGGGCTGCACCACTTCCTGCAGATGCCGGTGCCCGCCTGGATCACCGAGTTCGCGGTGATTTCCTCGGTCCTCCTGGGCATCCCGGTGCTGGCCGTGATCGTCAACTTCCTGGCGACGCCTCGGGGCAATTGGAACCGAATCGTGGCTAGCTACCCGCTGCGGTTCGCGACCCTGGGTACCATCTTCTACCTGGCCACCTGCATCCAGGGCCCGTTCCAGTCCACCCACGCGGTCAACTGGTACATCCACTTCACCGAATGGGTTCAGGCCCATGCCCACCTGGCCCTGGCCGGGGCCTTCACCTGCTACGGCATGGCCGGGATCTTCTGGATCTTCCCGCGGGTGACCGGGCGCCAGCTCTACAGCCGCGGTTGGGCCGCGGTGACCTTCTGGAGCATGGCCATCTTCTTCCCCATCTTCTACATCGGCTTTACCTGGTCGGGGGTGGCCACCAGTGCCTCGGTCAACCTCCTCGGCAACACCCTCTACGAAACCTTGAATGTGACGTGGATCCCGCGGGCATCGAGGACGATCATGGGAGCCGCCGTGCTCTTCGGATTCCTGGCCTTCGCCTGGCTGCTCCTGGCCAGCTTGTGGCGGGGGCGGCCGTTTGAAGAGGGCATGAACGAGGTACCCGAGATGGGTACCGAGCCTTTAGCCGCAGCCGAGGGAGGGGCGACGGCATGAGCGGTCCCGGACCTTTCCGTTTGGCCGCGGGGCTGGGGGCGGCGTTACCGGGCACAGCGGTGGCCTTCGACGTTCCCCAATCCTTTTCCGACGTGGGGCCGGGCTTCTGGGCGATCATCGCGGTGGTCTGTGTCGGCCTCCTGGCCTTCCTGCTCTGGGCCCTGTATGGCCGGCACGGGGATCCCGAGCAGCGGGCCAGTACCGGCAAGTACCACGCGGCGGGGGCCCTGGTGATCGTTTTGCTTGTATTCACCCTGGTCCTCTACATCGTGGTGGCCACTCGCGTGCAAGGCCTGGAGCCCACCGACCGGGCCTGGGACTGGGAGCCCGGCGAGACCCTGACCGATCCCGGGGGCTCGGGACTGGAAGGGGAGCCCCACCGGGGCTACCAGATCTACCTCGCGCAGGGCTGCGTCTACTGCCATACCCAATACATCCGGAAGGAGGACATCCCCACCGGGTGGGCGGTCGGCGCCACCGAGGAGGACATCAGCCAGACCGGGGACTTCGTGGGCTATCCCTTCACCCTGCTCGGGACCCAGCGCAACGGGCCGGATCTGACCATCATCGGGCGCCAGATCCCGAACATGCGCTACCACATCGACCATCTGGAACGGCCCCGGGAGTTCAAGCCCGAGTCCATCATGCCGTCCTATGCCCATCTCTCGGACCGGGACCTGCGCGATCTGGCTGCCTATCTGGTCACCCTGGGGCACTCCCGGGAGGCCCTCAAAGCGGGCAAGGCGGGAACGCCATCGGAGGCAGAAGCGGAGGCCTCGCCCGATGGGGACCCCCAGGTGGCCAAGGGCCGGGAGGTGTTCAATGCTCAGGGCTGCAACGCCTGCCATACCACGGACGGATCGGCCAGCACCGGTCCCACCCTGAAAGGCCTGTGGGGCTCCCAGGTGGCCCTGAAATCCGGGGAGAGCGTCGCTGTCGACGCCGAGTTCATCCGGGAGTCGATCCTCAAGCCGAACGCCACCGTCGTGGAGGGCTTCCCTGACATCATGCCCGACCGCTACGGGGACCTCCCGGAAGAGGACCTGGAGGCCTTAGTCGCCTTCATCCGCAGCCTTGGTGACGGCGAAGGAGGCTCCTAAGGTGGGACCGACCTTCTGGACGGTGGTGGCCGCGGTCTTGGGCGCCGGGGTCTTGGTCCTGGCGGCCCTGGCCTGGCGTCGGGGGGAGTTCGACGCCGAGGTCCCCAAATACGAGATGCTCGGCGTGGACCCCCCTGCGCCTGCCCGTGCCCGCCCGGAGGGCTCGGACCTGGGCATCACCGATCGGGTGGTCCGGCTGGGTCTGCTGGGCGCGGTTCTCCATTACGCTTCCGCCGCCGGGTGGGTCACGGGACCCGGGGTGGTCCTTTCCCTAGCCGGTCTCTGGCTCGCCGTCACCGGGCTTAAGGGCAGGGACCCGTTGGTGGGCTGGGTTCGCCAACGGCTCTAGTCCGGACCCTGGTGCGGGTGCTTCGCTGGACCCGCTGTCGGGCTTTACCCCTCCCCTAAGCCCATTCTCCTAGGGTCCCGCTGGCCCGGAAGGGCCGGGCTTGACGGGGCTTCCCCGTTCCGGGAGGTCTTCATGCAAAAAGTGGCTCTTGCCTGTCTGCTAGCTCTGGGGCTCGCGGGTCCGGCCTCGCTCGCCGCCGCCGAGGAGACCCCCATCACCGTTCGGGTGATCAGCAAGGACGCCAAGTTCATCGGCACCAGCATGGGCGGCGTGCGGGTGATCCTGCGCGACGCCCGTACAGGGGAGCGGCTGGCTGGGGGGCTGACCCGCGGCGGCACCGGGGACACTGAGCGCATCATGCACCGGGATCGTGGCCGGCGGGCACGGTTGGCCGGGCCTTCGGCGGCCAAGTTCGAAACGACCCTGGAGCTGGAGGAACCCCGGCTCATCGAGGCCGAGGCCTACGGCCCCCTGGCCCAGCCCCAGGCGGCGCACCGTGCCAGCTCGACCCAGTGGGTCGTCCCGGGGCGGGGGCTTTCCGCCGGGGATGGCTGGGTCCTGGAGCTGCCCGGGTTCGTGGTGGACGTCCTGGCTCCCGCGGCCCATACCACTTTGAAGCCCGGAACGCGGCGCGTGAGATTCCGGGCCAACATTGCCATGATGTGCGGTTGCCCCGTGACCCCGGGAGGGATCTGGGACGCCGACCAATACGAGGTGAAGGCGGTGGTTCGGAAAGACGGCGGGGCAGTCCAGCGGGTGGATCTGGACTATGCCGGGAGCCCGAGCCGGTTCGCCGGAACCGTGAATATCCCCGGACCGGGCACCTACAATGCCTATGTCTTCGCCTACGACCCCCAAAACGGCAACACCGGGGTCGACCGGACGAGCTTCCTCGTACCGCGCGAATGACCTGTCCCCGCTCGGCGGCGGCCGGGCGCCGCCCGCGAAGGGAGCGCTATGCAGCCGGAAGTCCGCCACGTCCTGCACGAGCCCACCTCGACCTTCTCCTACCTTGTATGGGACCCCGAGACCCGCCGGGGCGTCGTCATCGATCCCGTCCTGGATTACGATCCCGCCTCGGGCTACACCGGTACCGAGACGGCCCAGGAGCTGGTGGCCCTGGTCGATCGGGAAGGCGTGACGGTGGACTGGGTGCTGGAGACCCATGCCCATGCCGATCACCTCTCGGCGGCGCCCTTTGTCCGGGCGCGGCTGGGCCATCCCCCCCTGGGGGTCGGAGAGGGCATCCGGACGGTGCAGGAGCGCTTCAAGGCCCTGTTCCAGCTGGAGGCGGCCTTTGCCACCGACGGTCGCCAGTTCGACCACCTATTTACCGATGGCGAGGCCTTCGCCGTCGGCAGGATCCCCGGCCGGGTCCTTCACACCCCTGGCCATACCAGTGACCACGTCACCTACGTCATCGGGGATGCGGCCTTTGTGGGGGATACCCTGTTCATGCCCGATGCCGGGACCGCCCGCTGCGATTTCCCGGGGGGGGATCCGGCGATCCTCTACCGCACGGTTCAGCGCCTGTTCCAAGAGCTGCCCGAGTCGACGCGGGTGTTCGTCCTCCACGACTACGCTCCCGGCGGGCGGGAGCGCATGGGCGAGACCACCATCGGCGAGCAGCGCCGCAGCAACATCCAGGTGGGGGATGGCATCAGCGAGGCCGAATACGCGGATAGGCGCCGGGCGCGGGACCGCTCCCTCACCCTGCCCACCCTGATCATCCCCTCGGTCCAGGTGAACATCCGCGCCGGTGAGTTCCCCCCTGCCGAGGCCAATGGGGTCCGCTACCTGAAGGTCCCTGTCGACGCCTTCCCCCGGGCCTATTGAGCGCCGACGCCCCGTTGGTCGCTGCGCCCGCCGGACCCGAGTCGGGATCCTTATGAGCCTGCGTGGCGCCTACTCCCTGTGGGCCCCGCTCTACGATCGGGTGGTGGCTTCCCTTACCCGGCCGTTGCGCCGCCAGGCCATCGCGGGTGCCCGGGTCCAGCCGGGGGAGCGTATCCTCTTGGTGGGTGTGGGGACCGGCCTCGATCTGGATTGGCTGCCCCGCGAGGCGGAGCTGGTCGGGCTCGATCTCACGCCCGCGATGCTCAGGCGGGCCGAGGACCGGGCCCTGCGCCTGGATCAAGACGTAGGCCTCCTTGAGGGCGATGCCCGGGCGCTTCCCTTCCCCGATGAGACCTTCGACCGGGTCTTCCTCCACTTCCTCCTGGCGGTAGCCCCGGCCCCGCCCACCGTCCTCGCGGAATCCGCCCGGGTCACCCGGATCGGGGGACGGATCCATATGCTGGACAAGTTCCTCCGTCCGGGACAAAGGGCCCCCTTCCGGTGGGCCTTGGCACCGGCGCTCGGCCGCATCGCCACCCGCACCGATATCGTCTTCGAGGAGGTCCTCGCCCGGGTCCCGGGCCTCCAGGTGGAATCGGACGTTCCCGTGCGCCTGCGCGGCTGGATCCGCCGGATCGTCCTCCGGCGCTTCGCCTGAGCTCCTTCCCCGACTCCCCATGCCCGCCTATTCCCTGAGGGGGATCAAGGATCGTCCTCAGGGGAATCCAGGATAGTTCCCGGCACGTACCCCCTAAAACAATAGAAGGCTACCCGGAAAGGGAGCTGGCCGTGTCGAAGTCCCCAACGGCTATCGCGATGCTCTTCTGGATGGGTGGGGCGCTCGCCCAAGGCGGCGAGGCAGTCTACCCGTCCGATCCTTGCGCCCATCCGGACGGTGTGCTCGCCGGTGGCGAGGGGCTTGCCCGCCTGGATCCCGCCACCGGCGAACGGCAATGGCGCTCGCTGACCGGGAAGCGCACCTACGAGCCGGTCTGTGCCGGAGAGGTGGTCCTGATCGGCAGCCGCGATGGGCTCCACGCTGTCGAAGCGGACGGGGGCGAGCCCCTGTGGTCCCACGGCGACGGCTCCTCGATCTATTCGCCGGTAGTGACCGGAGGCCATGCCTACGCGGCGGGCCGGGATGGGACCCTACGCAAGGTCGAAGCCGCCACCGGCCAACTGCTCTGGGAGCGCTCCCTGGAGGGCTGGCTGTTTCCCCCCGCCGTGGCCGGAAACCGGGTGGTGGTAGGGGGGAGGGCACGGGAGGTGACCGCCCTGGATCCTCGCACCGGGTCGATCGAGTGGACCCGCTCCATCGACCAGGAGCTGGTGTATCGCCCTGCTACCGGACCCCGCGGGCGGTTGGTTGTGGCTACCACCTACGCCCCATCCGTGCTCGCCTTCCGTGCCGAGGATGGGACCCTCCTTTGGCGCATCGAGCCGCAGGCCCTAACCTATACCCCCCTGATCGATCGGCGCCGGGTCTACCTCGGCGATCGGGATGGGCGGGTGACGGCCCGCTCCCTGACGGATGGCCGCCTCCTTTGGGAGGCCCGGTTGAACGGGGTCATCCGTTCCATCCCCCGGGCCGATCCCGTGCGCCCCGATTTGATGTGGGTCGGGGTGGAGCGGGGCCTCGACGAGGGACAGATCGCTGCGCTCTACCGCGCTACCGGACAGGTCCGTTGGCGCAAGGGAGCCCCGGGGCGCGTGGTGGATCCTCCCCTGCCCGGGGCCCGCCAAGTCTTCGTCCAAACCGGGGACGCCGGAATATGGGTCCCCTCCCTGCCTGACCGGCTTGTCCGGGACCCATCCCGGACGGGTCGGGTCGAACCGGAAGGTGCCGAGGCGCCCTTGGCCCTCGGGGCCTTCCGGCGTACGTCGACGATCCCTTCGGGGAAAGGAGGTGAACCATGAGCCAAAGGAAGACGCTCCTCACGGCCCGCCCGGCGCTTTGGTTGGCCACCGCAGCGGTTGTCGGTCTGGGCGCGGCGGTGGCTGCCTACGCCGGCAGCCCTCCCTTCGGAGACCCAAAATCGGTGAAATACGCCGATGCCCTCTGGAAGAAGATGGAGCGCGCCGACTTTGTCGGTGACGGGGCCATCAAGACGGTGCCCTACGAAGGGCAGCATCCCCACGGGGCCGTCCTGGAAACCCTGTACGGCGAGGTTTCCGTTAAAGGGCATACCGGCGAGCTGATTGTGAAGCGGAACTACGGCGGCGAGGGTGTTACCAACGCCAAGGTGGCCAATAACCGAGCGAAGTACCTGGGCGCGGTTACCGTGATGTTCAAGCGGGGATCCGGATACGATCCGGAAAACAACAACTGGTTTTGGGTCAAGTACAAGCCGGACGGCAGCCTGGCCACCAATCCCAAGGGCATGAAGCTCGCTGGCCGGGTCGCCAAGGGAGCGGACAAGGGCTGCATCGCCTGCCACTCCAGCCAGAAGGACAACGACTTCCAGTTCAACACCACCGAGTTCATCAACAAGTAGGCTGTCGCTCCCCGGACACCACCGGGGGCTATCGGCGGGCCCGGCCGGGGGCCGGGCCCGCTTCCCGCCTCGACTTCCCTCCCGGCCGCCCGTATCCTGATCTGTCCGAAGTCCGGGATTGCTTCCCGCCCGGCGGGGTCGTGTTTGAGCCCGCCCGAAGGCCGCGGAGACCTTGCCAACCCCGCAGGGGCTATTGGGCCGCCCCGGCTGATTCGCGCCCCATAGGGCCCAAGACGGGGTAGGCCCCAAGGACGCCATCACAGGGAGGCCACCAGCATGAGCGCGCTTATCGACCGGATGCTCCGTGCCGCCCGGCTCGAGCCCGGGGTCTACGAGGAGGTGGAGGCGGATCCGAGCTCAATGGGCCAGGCAGTGGTCGTGGTCCTGCTGTCCAGCTTGGCCGTCGGCATTGGCAGCCTGGGCCAGGCCGGGGTGGGTAAGGGCCTGATACTGGGCACCCTCATCGCCCTGGTCGCCTGGGTGATCTGGGCCTTCTTGACCTATATCATCGGCACCCGGCTCCTGCCAGAAGAGCGCACCGAAGCGGACATGGGTCAGCTCCTGCGCACTATCGGCTTTTCGGCGGCCCCAGGGGTCCTGCGAGTAGTGGGCTTTATCCCGGTGGTGGGTCCGCTGGTGGTGCTGGTCGCCACCGTCTGGATGCTCGTGGCCATGGTGGTGGCCGTGCGCCAGGCGCTGGATTTTACCAGTACGTGGCGGGCCGTTGCGGTCTGTGTCCTGGGATGGCTGGTGCTTTTGGGCGTCCAGCTGCTATTGATCCAGCTGGTCGGCTCCCCCCGGCCGGCCTGAAAGCTCCCTCTACGTTCCGGGCTCCCGACCGGGCCGGGCCCTCGGGGTTTTCCGGATGACAAGGTCCCGCGGCTCCTTGCGCCTGTTCCTGTGCGGCGACGTCATGACCGGCCGCGGGATCGACCAGATCCTGGCCCGCCCTAGCGCCCCGCAGCTGCACGAGCCCTGGGTGACTGATGCCCGCCACTACCGGGCCCTGGCCGAACGGGAGCACGGCCCCATACCCGCTCCCGTGGCCCCGTCCTATATCTGGGGCGACGCCCTGGGCTGGCTGGAGCGCTTCGAGCCCGCTCTCCGCCTGATCAACCTGGAAACCGCCGTTACCCGCAGCGAATCTTGGTGGCGGGGGAAGGGCGTCCACTACCGCATGCATCCGGACAATGCCTCCGTGCTGGAGTCCGGCGCCATCGACTGCTGCGCCCTCGCCAATAACCATGTCCTGGACTGGGGCTTCGAGGGTTTGAGCGAGACCGTGGCCACCCTGGAGGGGCTCGGGATGGAAACGGCCGGGGCAGGGGAGAGCCTGGCCGCTGCCCGGGCCCCGGCGGTCCTGGCCGCCGGCGCGGGGAGAAGAGTCATCGTGTTGGCGATGGGCTCGGGATCCAGCGGGATCCCCTCGGACTGGGCGGCCGGACCGGATCGCGCCGGGGTCTGGCGGATCGACGAGGCGGAGGACGCCCCGATTGCCGCGGTGGCGGAGCAGGTGGCGGCGGTGAAGGGGGAGCTCGACGTGGCGGTGGCCTCCGTCCACTGGGGCGCCAACTGGGGCTACGCGGTCCCCGGGGAGCAGCGGCGCTTCGCCCGCGCCCTTATCGACCGCGCCGGCGTGGATCTGGTCCACGGCCAAAGCTCGCATCATCCCAAGGGCATGGAGCTCCACCGCGGTTGCCTGATCCTTTACGGATGCGGCGACTTCCTCAACGATTACGAGGGGATCCCCGGGGAGGAGACCTACCGCCCCGAGCTGACCCTTATGCTCTTCCCGGACCTGGATCCGGAGACCGGGCGGTTGACAGGGCTGACGCTGCGGCCCATGCGGATCGCCGGATTTCGGTTGATGGACGCCAACGGGGAAGAGGCCGACTGGCTGCTGCAGACCCTCAACCGGGAGAGCGAGGGCGGGGGCGTGCGTCTCGGCAAGGACGGTCAGGGCAGCCTTTTCTTGGAAACGGCGATCCCCTGAGCGGGAACCCGGGCTCCTCCCCGGGGCTCCAATGCCCGATCCCCGCTGAAGAGGTTGGCAGAGCTTGGCCGAATCCCCTGAGACCGAGACCGGCTTCCCAGAGCGCATCCGGGTGGGCATATCGAGCTGCCTGCTCGGGGAGGAGGTCCGCTACGACGGGCAGCACAAGCGCGATCCCTACATCAACGGTACCCTGAGCCGGTTCTTCGAGCTTGTCCCGGTCTGTCCCGAGGTCGCCATCGGTCTTGGCGTCCCCCGGGAGCCCATCCGTATGGTTGCGGAGAAGGGAGAGCCCGTGCGCGTCGTGGGGGTGCGCAACCCCGATCGGGACGTGACCGACGACCTGCAGGCCTACGGGCAGCGCATGGCCCGCGAGCTTTCTGATATCCATGGCTACATCCTGAAGCGGGGCTCGCCCTCCTGCGGGATGGAGCGGGTCAAGGTCTACAAGCCCGACGGCCATCCCCTGACTACCGCCCGTGGCGCCTACGCCGGGGCCTTTATGGCCGAGCGCCCCCAGCTCCCGGTGGAGGAGGAGGGCCGCTTGGGCGATCCGGTGCTGCGGGAGAGCTTCATCGAGCGGGTCTTCGTCCACGAGCGGTGGCATCGGGAGGTGGCAGCTAGCCCTACTCTGGGTCGCCTGGTGGACTTCCACAGTGCCCACAAGCTCCTGGTGATGGCCCACAGCCAAGCGGCCTACCGGCGGCTCGGACGCCTAGTCGCCGAGGCCGGCAAAGGGGAAATCGGGGAAACCGCACGGGCCTACTTCGAGGACCTGATGAGCACACTCGCCGAGCCCGCGACTCGCAAGGGCCATGCCAATGTCCTCTATCACCTGATGGGTTACCTGAAGGACCACCTGGAAGCCGGAGACAAGGAGGAGCTAGGGGACCTGATCGAGTCCTACCGCACCGGCTACGTCCCTTTGGTGGTTCCCATTACCCTGCTCAAACACCACTTCCGGCGCCATCCTCACCCCTACGTTGCCCGCCAGGTCTACCTCCAGCCCCACCCTGGCGAGCTCATGCTTCGCAACCGGCTCTGAGGGATGCCAGGGCTTTGTCTGGGCCGGAGTGGGCTCCATAGTGAGGACAGGAGGGTTCTACTACGGTGAGCCGAAGCCCTATCGAAGTGGCGGCCCGGTGCCGGAGGCAAACCGCTCCGGGGAACCCTGACGTGGGGGCACCCCCAAGTCGCTCCTTGCTCCGGCCCCGGTCGCGTCGGGTGGCTCTGCTTCTGTTCCTTTTGGTAATCAAACCTCGGGAGGATTCGCCGTGTCCATCGACGGCCTCTGGGCAACCATCTTCTCCGACGAAACCGGTCCCCATACCGTGGGCGGGGTGATCCTGCTCCAGAGGGGGCACCTCCACGGCGGGGACAATAACTACCACTACCAGGGCACCTATCGGACCGACGGGGAACGGATCGAGCTGACCCTCTCCGCCACCCATTTCCACGGGGGTCGCAGCCACATCGTCGGCGACCGGGATGCCTTCACCCTACACCTGGCGGGTGCCGCTGACGATCAGGAAATGGTGCTCACCGGGACCCTCGACGACGATCCCGAGGTGGCCGTCCAGGCAACCCTACGCCGTCAGGGGGATCTCCCCGAAAGCGGTCCCACCGTCTAGCCCGGCGGATCGGCCCGGTTTCTTCCCGCCCTCCGAGCGAGGCCGTCGGTGAGTCCCGCCCCGTTCGGGGTGGGGCGGTTAGGGCCCACTATGACCGTGACGCACCAGCCTCCGGACCCTTGGTCCCGGGTCCCCATGGGGTGATTGCCGTTTCCCGGCTCGGGCCCCGTGCTCGGTGCCGGAAACGATACCGCAGGAGCCGCTGCACCGGGGCCCAAATCGCGAGTGGGAGGAGGCGAAGGCTGAACTGGTCAAAAAGGCTCGGCCGGGCTCTCTGAGGCTAGACCCGGAACATGCGGCGTAGCACCCCGTCGCGGCGGAAGGCGTGGAAAACAGCGCCGCTGATGTGGGTGATGAGCAGGGCCAGGAGGATCCAGCTGGAGTAGACGTGGATCTCCCCGAAGAGGATGTTCAGGGGCTCGCTCTCCCAGCCCTCGGCGGCGGAATCGGGAATCAGGGTCAGCGTCCACCACAGGTCGGTGCCCCAGCCGCTGAAGGCGGAAGACAGGACCCCGCTGAAGCAAACCACGAAGATCAGCAAATACATCAGTACGTGATCGGCTATGGCAAGGTGGTACATCCAGCGCGGCATGCCGTCCGGAAGTCGCCCGGGCCGAGGACGGAACCGGAAGAAGAGCAACAGGAGCCCGAACAGGATGACAGTGATTCCTAGGTTCTTGTGGAGCTGGAACGGCAGGAACCGGTAATCGCCGTAGGGGATGGCCATCATCCACCAGCTCAGACCGAACAGGAACAAGATGGAGATGGCCGTAACCCAGTGCAGAAGGACGGTCAGGTTGCCGTAGCCGGGCTTGCTCATCGGGCATTCCCCCGTTGCAGGGGAGAAGTTACCGGCTGGATGGAGGAGCTCATTCGGCGGCCCTCTGATTCGGATCGGTCCAGGCCGCGCCCACCGCGCTCGCAAGGGAGATGTGGATGGCCAGCCAGAGGAGGTAGCCCCAAAGGTAATCCTTTCGGATCAAGGGACCGGATTCGGCTGCGGCCACCAGGCCCGAAAGCTCCAGCAGGATCAGGGCTACCATCACCGCGATGAACAGGGGGGGTGCCCATGGGCGCCAGTCCACCAGGGCCATACCCGCATAGATGGACCCGGCCGCCAGGATGAGGCCGGCGATGCCGAGCCAGAACTGGAGGTTCAAGAAACCCTCGGGGGTGGTGATGAGGGTGGTCTCGATGTCCGCTTGCATCTGCTCGCAGACAACGAGGGTGATCCCCTCCTCGATCAGCTCGTCCTCGGGGCACTCCAGCTGGGAGGCCCGCTCCTCGGCGCTTATGGGCAGGGAGAAGACATGCTGCTGGGTGGCATGGATGGCGAAGGAGGCGGTCAGGTAGGCCCCCAGGATCACGGCCAAAACCCCGATCCACTCCGCCCAGGGGGGGCCGATGGAGCGGTGCTCCCAAGGGGGGGCGGGGCTCGCCATGCCGGCTCCTGTAGGCGCCGCGACTCGTGGAAATGCAAATCTAGCGTCCACAAGG
>JAHEOG010000006.1 GCA_018609925.1 Gammaproteobacteria bacterium | reverse complement strand
GCCCGGGCCGCATGCGCCCGTCCCAGTGATCGTGCGATGTCACCATAGGTGCAGACCGCACCCTCGGGGATCCGTAATAGGGCTCGCCACACCTGGATCTGGAAGTTGCTACCCTGAATATGGAGTCTGATCGCCTCCTCCGGTTCACCTCCAGACTGCACAGTGAAGATATGGCCAGCAACAGCAGCGGTCACCGCCGCATCGTGCCGAAGCTGAGCGGCTGGCCAACAGCGACGAAGCTCCTCCTCGGCGACCTCCTCGTTGGGCTCCTCATAAAAGGAAAGGCGGCAGATGCCGCGCTCGGTCGAGGCCAACAACAAGGGACCGAACAGGCTGTCGTGGAATCCGTAGCGTACACATAGACCCTCGCCACCACGGGCGTAGTCCCTGGGTGTCATAGATTCGAGCGTAACAAAATGGTCGTGCAAGCGGCCCAGTCCTGAGGGCCCGACTTCCAGGGAGGCTCCCAATACACCCCGCGATTCATCCAAAAGCCGCTTGACATCCCTCACCGCCAGATATTGCAGGAAGCGCTCTGGATCGACGCCTGCCCACCGTGAAAAGACCCTCTGCAAGTCGTACGGACTGAGTCCGATCGCCTCGGCGACCTCGTCCAGCTCGGGTTGCGCCGAGAGATTCGCCTCCAAGTAGCGGATTGCCCCTGCTATGCGTTGATAGTCATCCATCATTCCAAACCCGGTGTTACATCGGATGCTTACAAGCTAGCAACAGCCAGGGGCACGCGCCACCCGAATCTTGCACCCCGGCGTAGAGCTCGACCCGACGCTGGATTCCATGTCGAGGGCATCGACAATAGGGCCCGGCGCTCGGCCTCGCTGAGGCCGGGATGGCCGCGGCTGAGGAAGCTGTTGAAGGCGGCCCGCCGGGCCTCGGCGTCATCGCTGGCCTGGCTAGAATCCTGGCCTCCCCCGACCGCTTTATGGTAGTGGTCGTCGGCTACCTGCCGCTCGAGCTCGCGCTGTTGCTCCTCGCGCTGGATCGCGTTGGTCAGCTCGCTGACCTCGTTCCAGTGCTTTTTGTACTGCTGGTCCTCCTCGTCGGTGAGGTCCCGGCCCTCCTGCTGGGCCCGGGTCACCAGGGACCCTATGTGTCAGCCTCGTGTCCGACAGTGCCAAGCGTTTTTCCTGTATAACGTAGAGGCACTGAGCGGAGGATGAGCCGATGACCGATCAGAGCGAAGAAGTCCCGCCGGAGCCGGCCCTGGAGCGGCGCACTCGGCGGCGGTTTAGTAGCGCGGAGAAACAGCGCCTCCTTGCGGAGCACGACGCCTTGCCGAAGGGGGAGAAGAGCGCCTGGCTCCGCCAGCAAGGGCTCTATGTAAGCCAGCTGGCGAACTGGCGCAAGACCCTGGAAGAGGAAGGCAACCAAGGCCTAGAGCCCAAGCCAGGCGGCCGTCAGGCCAAGGATTCGCGAGACCGGCGCATCGAGCAGCTCGAGAAGGAGAAGGCGCGGCTCGAGCACCGTGCGAAGGTCGCCGAGGACCTCGTCGAGCTTCAAAAAAAACTGGCCAACCTCACCGAGGACGTCAGGAACGGGAGCTCGCAATGAGGTGTGTGGCCGAGCGCCCTTCTCACCTCCCGCGCAGCCGGGCGTGTGACGCCCTTGGGGTGGCGCGGACAGGGAGCTATTCGCGCCAAAGACCCTCGCGGGCACAGGCGACGAACCCCGCGCCTCAGCCGCGCCAGCTCTCGGCCGCCGAGCAGGAGCATGTGCTCCAGGTGGTCAACTGCTCCGCGTACGAAGATGAGGCGGTGCGGGTCATTCACGCCCGCGAGTTGAACCAGGGGCGGCCGCTGCCGTCGGTATCAACCATCTACCGGATCCTCCGGCGCCGCGGCCAAACCACCGAGCGGCGAGCTCAGCGTCCGCCTCAGCGGCACGTCGTGCCGCAGGTCGTGGCCCGCGCGCCGAACGAAAGTTGGTCGTGGGATATTACGAAGTTGCCGACGGTCCGGAAGGGGGTCTACCTCAACCTCTACCAGATCCTGGATCTGTTTACGCGTTACCCCATCGCGTGGATGGTCTCGCACAAGGAGAACGCCGCATTGGCGCAGCACTTGTTCCGCCACGCCCTGGAGCGCCATGCCATCCAGCCGGGGGCTCTCGTCGTCCATCAGGACCGTGGAGCGCCCATGATCGCCCAGACCTACCGGGCGTTCCTCGATAGCTACGGGGTCCGGCGCAGCTACTCCCGGCCGCGAGTGAGCAACGACAACCCCTTCAGCGAGGCGCAGTTCAAGACCCTTAAGTACAGTCCGGGTTACCCGGGACGCTTTGCGGGTGCCGAGCACGCCCGCAGCTGGGTGGCCGCGTTCATGGAGGCGTACAAGCATCGCCCCCACGATGGCCTGGGGTACTACACCCCGGCGGAGGTCTTCGAGGGCCGCGCCGAGGCCATTCGTGCCCAGCGCCAGACCGCGCTCGATCGCTACTACGCGGCCCACCCCGAGCGGTTTCCGAAGGGGCGGCCTATCGCGCAACAGCCACCGACAGAGGTCGCTATCAACCCCGACGATGGGGTGACCCAGACCGCCGAGGCGTTCCTGAGCGGCGACGCGGAGGGGTCCATTGAGCCGGTAAACGTTGGCGACGAGATTCATCAAGAAAATACTACGTCACTGTCGGACAGCCGTTGACACATTCCGAGTGGCCGTTGGGTCAGCCCCTCTAGCGGGCGTCCCTGGAGGGGGCTGACTCCACTCGGGCCGACAAGCGGATTCCGCAGGGGTTGACAGTAGGGCTACCTGTAGGGGCAATATATTGTGTAATTGGTATCCCTTAACAACTATACATAGATAGATAAAGAAACTATGACAATAGACAATAGCTTCGCCCACGTCGCCGAACCCTCCCAGACTGCCGATATGGCCGAGACCGAAGGCGGCCGCACAATCGGTCGCCGGGTCATCCGGCGTAACGGTCAGGTCACCGACTTCAATCCCAGCAAGATCTCGGTGGCGATGACCAAGGCCTTCCTCGCTGTGGAGGGTGAGAGGGCCGCAGATAGTCGCCGTATCCACGAAACGGTTGAAGAGCTCACACAGCAGGTTGTCACTGCCCTTACCCGGCGTTCCCCCGAGGGTGGAACCCTCCATATCGAGGATATCCAGGACCAGGTCGAGCTTGCCCTGATGCGCGCCGGCCACCACCAGATAGCACGGGCCTATGTCCTCTACCGAGAGGAGCATGCCCGTCTCCGTGCTGCCCGTGAGCAGGAGGCCGCGCCCGCGGCCGAACCAATCCTCCACGTTACTCTACCCGACGGCCAACGTGAGCCGCTCGACCTCGAGCAGCTCCAAGCCGTGATCGGCGAGGCGTGCCAGGGTCTCGAGGGTGTCGATCCGGAAGCCGTTCTGACAGAGACCCGGCGCAGCCTCTACGATGGCGTGACCGAGGCTGAGATAGCCCAGGCACTGACCCTCGCCGCGCGATCCCTCGTCGAGCGTGAACCCAACTACACCTACGTAGCGGCCCGGCTCCTTCTGGACGAACTCCGCGGCGAGGTACTCAGCCTCTTCCACGAGGAAGGTTCTTCGGACGGGAGATTCGGTACCCTCCACCGAGTGACCTCCAGCGAGATGGCAGAGCGCTATCCGGAGGTGCTCAACCGTTATATCGATCGCGGGGTTGCGATCGGGACACTCGACCCACGATTGGCGGAGTTCGATCTCGACCGCCTGGGCGCTGCGCTCCGGCCCGAGCGTGACCTTCAGTTCACCTATTTGGGGCTCCAGACCCTCTACGACCGTTACTTCCTCCAAGAAGAGGGCCGCCGCCTGGAGCTGCCCCAGACCTTCTTTATGCGCATCGCCATGGGGCTTGCCCTGCTCGAAGACGAGCGTGAGTCCCGCGCCATCGCGTTCTACGAACTGCTCTCCAACTTCGATTTCATGAGTTCGACACCGACCCTGTTCAACAGTGGAACGACCCGCTCACAGCTGTCGAGCTGCTACCTCACTACCGTTGGGGACCACCTCGACGGGATCTACAGCGCCATCCGGGACAATGCCCTACTGCAGAAGTACGCCGGCGGCCTCGGGAATGACTGGACCCGGGTGCGCGCCCTCGGAGCCCACATCCGCGGCACCAACGGCAAGTCCCAGGGTGTGGTGCCCTTCCTGAAGGTGGTTAATGACACGGCCATCGCTGTCAACCAGGGCGGTCGCCGGCCTGGGGCGGTGTGTGCCTATCTGGAGGCCTGGCACCTCGACATCGAGGAGTTCCTCGAGCTCAAGAAGAATACCGGCGACGAGCGGCGCCGCACCCCGGATATGAACACCGCCAATTGGATCCCGGACCTATTCATGAAGCGGGTCATGGCGGATAATACCTGGACCCTATTCAGCCCTGATGAGGTCCCCGACCTCCACGATCGGTTCGGGGCGGACTTCGAGCGTGCCTACGAGGCGTATGAGGCCGCCGCCGAGCGCGGCGAGATCCGGAACTACAAGCAGATCCCCGCGGTCAGCTTATGGCGCAAGATGCTCTCGCTGCTCTTCGAGACCGGCCATCCCTGGGTCACCTTCAAGGACCCCGCCAACCTGCGCTCCCCCCAGCAGCACTGCGGGGTGGTGCACTCCTCAAACCTGTGCACCGAGATCACCTTGAACACCTCCGATGATGAGGTCGCTGTCTGCAACCTCGGGAGCGTGAACCTCGCCAACCACATCACGGCCACCGGGGAGCTGGACCACGCCAAGCTTCGGCGCACGGTCAGCACTGCCATGCGGATGCTCGACAATGTCATCGATATCAACTACTACAGCGTCCCCCAGGCCGAGCGCTCCAACCTCCGCCACCGCCCTGTCGGTCTCGGCCTGATGGGCTT
>JAHEOG010000005.1 GCA_018609925.1 Gammaproteobacteria bacterium | reverse complement strand
GCACGTGTTGCAGGGTGAGCGGGAGATGGCCAAGGACAACAAGTCCCTGGGCCGGTTCGACCTCACCGACATCCCGCCGGCGCCCCGCGGCGTGCCGCAGATCGAGGTCACCTTCGACATCGACGCCAACGGCATCCTCAACGTCTCCGCCAAGGACAAGGGCACCGGCCGCGAGCAGTCCATCGAGATCCGCGCCGGATCCGGCCTGTCCGAGGAGGAGATCCAGGAGATGGTCCAGGACGCCGAGGAGCACGCCGAGGAGGACCAGCGCCAGCGGGAGCTGGTGGAGGCCCGCAACCAGGCCGACACCCTCATCCACTCCACCCGCAAGTCGCTGGAGGACTACGGCGACAAGGTGAGCGATGAGGACAAGCACGGCATCGAGTCGGCCATCTCCGAGCTAGAGCAGGTCATGGAAGGCGACGACAAGGAGGCCATCGACCAGGCCATGGAGAAGCTGGCCCAGGCCTCCCACAAGCTCGCCGAGCAGGCCTACCAGGCCGCTGGCGCCGAGCAGACCGGCGGTGCCGAGGCCCAGGGCGAATCCGGCGGGGCGTCCTCCGACGAGGATGTCATCGACGCCGAGTTCACCGAGGGCGATGACGACTCCAACAAGAACCAGTAAGGTTGCCCACCCGGAAGCCCGGGTCTAGCTGGCCGGAAGCAATCAGGCGCGGTTGCCACCGCGCCTGATTGGCGTATTGCCTCGGATCATGCGCAAACCGAAGAAAGGTGCTCCATGGCGCAGCGCGACTACTACGAGATCCTGGGGGTGGCTCAGGACGCCTCCGACGAGGAGATCAAGAAGGCCTACCGCCGTCTGGCCATGAAGTACCATCCGGACCGGAATCCGGATGAGGAGGACGCCGAGGAGCGCTTCAAGGAGGCCAAGGAGGCCTACGAGGTCCTGTCCGATTCGGAGCAGCGCGCCGCCTACGACCGTTTCGGCCATGCCGGCGTGGCCGGGGGCATGGGCGGAGGCGCCGGGGCCGAGGGCTTCGGCGGTTTCGGCGGCTTCAGTGACATCTTTAGCGACATCTTCGGCGACATCTTCGGCGGTGGCCAAGGGGGGCGGCGCGCCCATCGCGGGGCCGATCTCCGCTATACCATGGATCTGTCCCTGGAGGAGGCTGCCCAGGGCACCACCGTCACCATCCGCATCCCGTCCCGGGTCGCGTGCGGGACCTGCAGCGGCTCCGGCGCCGCGCCGGGGACCTCCAAGCGCCGCTGCGACACCTGCAACGGCATGGGCCAGGTGCGGATGCAGCAGGGCTTCTTCTCGGTCACCCAGCCCTGCCCCGACTGCGGCGGGGAAGGGGAGAAGATCGAGCAGCCCTGCACCGACTGCCGGGGTACCGGTACGCAGCGCGAGGAGAAGAGCCTGGAGGTCAATGTCCCCGCCGGGGTGGATTCCGGGGACCGCATCCGGCTCGCCGGCGAGGGCGAGCCCGGTGATCGGGGCGGGGCCCGGGGCGATCTCTTCGTGGAGGTGCGGCTCAAGCCCCATCCCATCTTCGAGCGCGACGACGACGACCTGCGCTGCGAGGTTCCCATCAGCGTGACCCAGGCCGCCCTGGGTGATCAGGTGACGGTGCCCACGCTGGCGGGGGAGGCGAAGATGAAGATCCCCGCGGGGACCCAGTCGGGCAAGACCTTCCGACTGCGGGGCAAGGGCATCAAGGGGGTGCGCTCGGCCAAGCCCGGCGATCTCCTGTGCACCGTGCGCGTGGAGACCCCGGTGAACCTCTCGGAGCGCCAGAAGGAGCTGTTGCGGGAGCTGGACGCCGAGACCGACAAGGACGAGAGCACCTATCCCCAGAGCAAATCCTGGTGGGGGAAGGTCCGCGATTTCCTGGACCGGTTGGCCACCTGAGGGGATGGAAAATTGGCCGCGACGCGGGTTGTGATTACCGGGGCCTCCGGGCGCATGGGCTCCCATCTCCTGCGGGCCGCCGCCGAGTCCGACGGGGCGGAGCTCGTGGCGGCGCTGGACCGGCCCGGTTCGGACGCCATCGGCCGGGACGCTGGCGAGCTGGCCGGGACCGGGCCGCTGGGGGTGACCGTGGCCGCGGACCTGGAGGCGCTCCTGGAAGGGGCCGACGCCGTTATCGACTTCACCCGCCCCGAAGCGACTCCCGGTTACGCCCGTCAGTGCGCTGAGGCGGGCGTCGCCCTGGTGGTCGGGACCACCGGCTTCGATGACGAGCAGCGGGGGGTCCTGGAGGCGGCCGCCGGGCGCATCCCGGTGGTCCTGGCCCCGAACATGAGCATCGGGGTCAACCTGACGTTCCAGCTCCTGGAGTGGGTGGCACGGGCCCTGGGCGACGACTACGACGTCGAGATCGTCGAGGCCCACCATCGCAACAAGGTGGACGCCCCCTCGGGCACGGCCCGGCGCATGGGGGAGGTGGTGGCCGGGGCCCTGGACCGGGACCTGGAGGCCAGCGCCGTCTACGGCCGGCAGGGGCACACCGGCGTCCGGGACCGCGAGACCATCGGCTTCGAGACCATTCGGGCCGGGGACATCGTGGGCGAGCATACGGTGCTGTTCGCCGGCGCCGGGGAGCGGGTCGAGATCGCCCACAAGGCCACCAGCCGCATGACCTTCGCTTCGGGAGGTATCCGGGCCGCTCGCTGGGTGGTGGGCCAGGCTCCGGGGCTCTACGACATGCAGGACGTGCTGGACCTTCGTTGACAGAGTCAGGCCGGCTGGTTAGCCTGTCATGAGCTGCAAAGGTCAGTCGCCTGCTAGCCACGGCAGGCCATCGGCGGTCGCGTCGCGGCGCCGAAGCCCAAGGCGGGAGCACGGTCTCCCGCTTTTGTGTGTCCGAAAGCCCGTTCCGGCCGGAGCGGGACGGCCATCCTGGGGAAGGCGGTGACGGAGAAGGCCCTGCTGGTCCTGGAGGACGGGACGCGGTTCGAAGGCTACGCCATCGGCGCCGCCGGACACCGCGTCGGTGAGGTCTGCTTCAACACCGCCATGACCGGCTACCAGGAGATCCTGCGGGATCCCTCCTACGCCCGCCAGATCGTGACCCTCACCTATCCCCACATCGGCAACGTCGGCACCAACGCCGCCGACGAGGAGAGTCGCCGGGTCTTCGCCAGCGGCTTGGTGGTCCGGGACCTGCCGGTCCAGACCAGCAGCTGGCGTTCTGAGGTCCCCTTGACGGAGTACCTCCGCGCCAACGACGTGGTGGCCCTGGCGGGGGTGGATACGCGGCGCCTGGTGGCCCACCTGCGCGAGCATGGGGCCCAGCGCGGCGCCATCGCCGCCGGTGCGGACCTGGACGCCGAGGCCCTGATCGAGGAGGCCCGGGCTTGGCCCGGCCTGACCGGAATGGACCTGGCCGGCGAGGTGGCCACCGACACCGATTACACCTTCACCGAGGGCACCTGGTCCCTGGAGGAAGGGCTGACCGGGGCGCGCCCGGACGAAGACCTCCCGTACCGGGTGGTGGCCCTGGATTACGGCTGCAAGCGCAACATCCTGCGGCTCCTGGTGGATCGGGGCTGCCATGTGACGGTCCTGCCCGCCCAGGCCAGCGCCGAGAACGTGCTCGCCGCCGAGCCCGACGGCATCTTCCTGTCCAACGGGCCCGGCGACCCGGAGCCGGTGGACTACGCCATCGGCACCCTCAGGGAGCTGCTCGGCTCGGGGATCCCCATCTTCGGGATCTGCCTCGGGCACCAGCTCCTGTGCCTCGCCGAGGGGGCGCGCTCGGTGAAGCTCAAGTTCGGCCACCGGGGGGCCAACCACCCCGTGCGCAATGAGCACACCGGGCAGGTGGAGATCACCTCCCACAACCACGGGTTCGGGGTGGATTCGGAGACGCTGCCGGAGACCCTGGAGGTGACCCACCGGTCCCTGTTCGACGGTTGCCTGGAAGGGGTCCGGCACCGGGACAAGCCGGCCTTCTCGGTGCAGTACCACCCCGAGGCCAGCCCCGGTCCGCACGACTCGCAGTACCTGTTCGATCGGTTCCTCGCGCTCCTCCGCGAGCGCCGGGGCCAGGAAGCCAGCTCCCAGGCCCTGCGCGGCGAGGCCTGAGCGCTCCCAGCCCTTGCCACAAGGGTCCCAGCGACATCCCCAATGCCCAAGCGCAGCGACATCCAATCCGTCCTGATCATCGGCTCGGGGCCGATCACCATCGGCCAGGCGTGCGAGTTCGACTATTCCGGGACCCAGGCCTGCAAGGCCCTGCGGGAGGAGGGCCTGCGGGTGATCCTGGTGAACTCCAATCCCGCCACCATCATGACCGACCCCGAGATGGCCGACGCCACCTACATCGAGCCTCTGGAGTGGCAGTCGGTGGCCAAGGTCATCGAGCGCGAGCGCCCCGACGCCCTGCTGCCCACCATGGGCGGACAGACGGGGCTTAATTGCGCCCTGGACCTGGACCGGGCGGGGGTATTGGAGCAGTACGGCGTGGCGCTCATCGGCGCCTCCAAGGAGGCCATCGACAAGGCCGAGGACCGCGACGCCTTCAAGCAGGCCATGGAGCGCATCGGGCTAGGCCTGCCGCGCTCGGCCTTCGCCCACTCCCTGGAGGAGGCCCAGGGGGTGATGGAGTACGTGGGCTTCCCCACCATCATTCGGCCCTGCTTCACCCTGGGCGGCTCCGGCGGCGGCATCGCCTACAACCGGGAGGAGTTCGACGAGATGGTGGGCCTCGGGCTGGAGGCCAGCCCCACCAACGAGGTGCTGTTGGAGGAGTCGATCATCGGCTGGAAGGAATACGAGATGGAGGTGGTCCGCGACAAGGCGGACAACGCCATCATCGTGTGCTCCATCGAGAACCTCGATCCCATGGGGGTCCACACCGGCGACTCGGTGACGGTGGCCCCGACGCAGACGCTGACCGACAAGGAATACCAGCTCATGCGCGACGCCAGCCTCGCCGTGCTGCGCGAGATCGGCGTCGAGACCGGCGGCTCCAACGTGCAGTTCGCGGTCAGCCCCGAGGACGGGCGCCTTGTCATCATCGAGATGAATCCGCGCGTGTCGCGGTCCTCGGCCCTGGCTTCCAAGGCCACCGGCTTCCCCATCGCCAAGATCGCCGCCAAGCTGGCCATCGGCTACACCCTGGACGAGCTCCGCAACGACATCACCCGGGTGACCCCAGCGTCCTTCGAGCCCACCCTGGACTACGTAGTCACCAAGATACCCCGGTTCACCTTCGAGAAGTTCGCCCAGGCCGACCGGACCCTGACGACCCAGATGAAATCGGTGGGCGAGGTCATGGCCATCGGCCGGACCTTCCAGGAGTCCTTCCAGAAGGCCCTGCGGGGGCTGGAGCAGGGCAGCTACGGACTGGAGGAGGTCCTGGCCGGCGAGGCGCAGGAGCCCGAGGAGGCTCGGGAGCTCCTCGACTACTACCTGCGCAACCCCGGTCCGGACCGGCTCTGGTACATCGGCGACGCCTTTCGCCATGGGATGGATCTGGAGGCGGTCTTCGAGCGCACCTGGATCGATCGCTGGTTTTTGACCCAGATCCAGGAGCTGGTGAACGCCGAGAGCGAGCTGGTCGGTCTGACCGTGGAGGACCTCGACGGGCCCGGCCTGCGCGCCTACAAGCGGATGGGCTTCGCTGACCGCCGCCTGGCCGATCTCCTCGGCACCCGGGAGGACGCGGTTCGGGCCCGGCGCGCCAAGCTCGGGGTCCAGCCCGTCTACAAGCGCGTGGATACGTGCGCCGGGGAGTTTGCCTCCTACACCCCCTATCTGTACTCCACCTACGAGGAGGCCAACGAGGCCAACCCCACGGACCGGTCCAAGATCCTGGTGCTGGGCTCGGGGCCCAACCGGATCGGTCAGGGCATCGAGTTCGACTACTGCTGCGTGCACGCCAGCCTGGCCCTGGCCGAGGACGGCTTCGAGACCATCATGGTCAACTGCAACCCGGAGACCGTCTCCACCGACTACGACACCTCCGATCGGCTCTACTTCGAGCCGCTGACGCTGGAGGATGTCCTGGCCATCGTGGAGCTGGAGCAGCCGGTGGGGGTGATCGTGCAGTTCGGGGGCCAGACCCCGCTGAAGCTGGCCAACGACCTTGAGGCCGCCGGGGTGCCCATCATCGGCACCTCCCCCGACGCCATCGACCTGGCCGAGGACCGCGACCGCTTCCAGCACCTCATCGGGCGGCTGGGCCTGGCCCAGCCGCCCAACCGCATCGCCACGACCCCGGCCCAGGCCCGGGAGCTGGCGCGGGAGGTGGGCTATCCCCTGCTGGTGCGCCCCTCCTACGTGCTGGGCGGCCGGGCCATGGAGATCGTCTATTCGGAAGGCGACCTCGACCGCTACATGACCGAGGCCGTTCGGGTCTCCGAGGAGCATCCGGTGCTGCTGGACCGGTTCCTGATGGAGGCCGCCGAGCTGGACGTGGATGCCGTCGCCGACGGCGAGCGGGTGGTCATCGGGGGGGTCATGGAACACATCGAGGAGGCTGGTGTCCATTCGGGGGACTCGGCGTGCAGCCTGCCCCCGCACCACATGGACTCGGAGGTCCTGGTGGAGGTCCGCCGGCAAACCCAGGTCCTGGCCCAGGCCCTGCACGTGGTTGGACTCATCAATGTCCAGTTCGCCGTCCAGGAGGGCACGGTCTACGTCCTGGAGGTGAATCCGCGGGCGGCGCGCACCGTGCCTTTTGTCTCCAAGGCCACCGCGCGGCCCTTGGCCAAGATCGCGGCCCGGGCCATGGCCGGACGCTCCCTGGCCTCCCAGGGGGTGGTGGGCGAGATCGTCCCGCCCTTCTACTCGGTCAAGGAGTCGGTCTTCCCCTTCATCAAGTTCCCGGGGGTGGACACCCTGCTCGGGCCCGAGATGAAGTCCACGGGGGAGGTCATGGGCGTGGGCGAGAACTTCGGCGCCGCCTACGCCAAGGCCCAGAACGGGGCAGGGGTGCGCCTCCCTGAAAAGGGCCGGGTCTTCGTTTCGCTGAAGGACGCCGACAAGGCGGGCATCCTGCCCATCGTGGGCCGCCTCGCCGAGCTCGGCTTCGAGTTCGTCGCGACCCGAGGCACCGCGGCGGCATTGCAGGAGGCGGGGATCGAGGTCACCGTGGTAAACAAGGTGAAGGAAGGCCGGCCCCACATCGTGGACCGCATCAAGAACCACGAGATCGACATGATCTTCAACACGGTGGCCGGTAAGAGCGCCGTGGCCGATTCCTATTCGATCCGTCGCACCGCCCTGCAGCACGGGGTGACCTATTTCACGACCCTGGCGGGGGCGGAAGCCTCCGCCGCGGCCATCGCCCGGCTCCGGGAAGGCCCTATGGAGGTCCGCAAGCTTCAGGAGCTGGAGCAGCTTCGAGAGGAAAAGCCGGCATGAGCGAGCAGATTCCCATGACCAAGGATGGGGCCCAGCGGCTCAAGGACGAGCTGGGCCGCCTCAAGCACGAGGAGCGCCCGAAGGTGGTGGAGGCCATCGCCACCGCGCGGGAGCATGGCGACCTCTCGGAGAACGCGGAATACGATGCCGCCAAGGAGCAGCAGGCCTTCATCGAGTCCCGGATCCGGGAGCTGGAGGACAAGCTGGCGCGGGCCCGGGTGATCGACCCCGCCGAGATCGACATGGATACGGTGGCCTTCGGCGCCACGGTGACCCTGGTGGACGAGTCCACCGGCAATCAGGTGCGCTATCAGATCGTCGGCGACGACGAGGCCGACATCAAAGAGAACAAGATCAGCATCAGCGCCCCGATCGCCCGCGCCCTGATCGGCCGGGGTGAGGAGGAGGTGGTGGAGGTCCAGGCCCCGGGAGGGAGCCGCACCTACGAGATCGTGGGGATCGATTACCAGTGACCGACCCCGCCCGGGCCCGAGCTACCCCCGCCCGGCGCCTGGCGGCGG
>JAHEOG010000004.1 GCA_018609925.1 Gammaproteobacteria bacterium | reverse complement strand
GTGGATTCGCGCCAGGACCCGGCGCTCGCACCATTCCTCTTCTTCCGTGCCGGGGGAAAACTGGCCCCGGAAGACCGTCCCTTCCGCTTCGAGATGGGCCAGGGCGGTCTCGGTCTCCCCCGGGGGAAGGGCTAGCGCTGCGGCAATTTCCCTGTTGGTAACCGGTCCCAAGCCCTGGAGCCGGCCCCGCACCAGCTCCCGGATGGCCCCCTCCCGGTCCCAAGCGGGGGCTTCCCCGGGCAGCGCGAGATCCTGGGGATCGCTCGGGGCTTCGGGGAAAACTGCTCTTAGCCGGGGTAGGCCCTCCACGGCCACCCACAGGCGGTGGCCGGCAGCCACATCGAGCGCGCCGCCCCGGCGCTCCGCCTGGAGGATTCGCAGCGGCTCGCTCCAGCCCGCGGTCTCCCCCTCTTCGGCGGTCACCGCCCCCAGCTCCGCCAGCGCATCCTGGAGCTCGTCGGCATCGCGGACCTCGGGCCAGGCCTCCTGCCGGACCCGGGCGATGGCGTCGGCGTCGAGCTGGCCGAGCTCCGCGGCATCGGCGGGATCCAGGTGGCGACGGGCCTGAACCATGCGGGTGCGGCGCTCCTCCGCCGGCGCGTCGTCCAGGAAGGCGTAGGGCCGGGCCCCCAGGATCTCGTGGGCGAGGGGGCTGGGCTCGGTCAGGTCGCGGGCCACCACGGTGACGGTGCCGTCCCCAAGGGCTTCCAGGATCCGCCGGAGCCCGTCCAGGTCCATGGCCCCTTGCAGGCAATCGTGGAGGGTCTGGCCCACCAGGGGGTGATCGGGGATCTCGCGGTCGCCGGCCAGGTTCTCCTGGCAGGCGATCTGATCGGGAAAGACCGCGGACAGGAGGTCCTCCGCCTCCATGCGCTGGAGCTGGGGCGGAGTCCGGGCGCCCTTGCGGAAGCGCCGGACCGCCAGGGCGATCGTGGCGTTCCAGCGCCAGCGGGTGGTGAACAGTGGGGCATCGAGCAGGGCCTGGGTAAGGACCTCCCCGACGGTCCCCGGACTCAGGTACCGGGCCACCTCTTCCAGAGGGAAGCTGTGGGCACTGGCCAGGGACAGGATGATGGTGTCCTCCAGAGCGGCCGCCTGGAGCTCGAAATTGAACTTGCGGCAGAAGCGCTTGCGCAGGGCCAGCCCCCAAGCCCGATTGATCCGGCTGCCGAAGGGGCTGTGTACCAGCAGCTGCATCCCCCCGGATTCGTCGAAGAAGCGCTCCAGGATCACGGTGTCCAAGGTGGGCAGCGCCCCCAGGGCGGCCTTGCCCGCCGCCAGGTAGGTCACCGCCTGCTCCGCGGCGGCCTCGCTGACGCCCTCGGTGGCGGTCAGCCACGCCGTGGCGCCCTGCTGGCCCTCCTCTCCCTCCAAACGCCGGGCCACACCCTCTCGCAGGTCGGAAACGTAGCGGGTTAGCTCCCACGAGCGACTGGGGGCCTCTCCGAACCAGAAGGGTAGGCTCGGAGGCTGGCCGGCGGCATCCTCCACCCGAACCCGGCCCCCCTGGATGCGCAGGAAGCGGTAGCTGTGGTTGCCGAGCTGGAAGATGTCCCCGCCCACCGCCTCCAGGGCGAAATCCTCGTTGACCGAGCCGATGACCTGGCCGGCGGGCTCCAGGACTACGTCGAAATCGCCTTCATCCGGGATGGTCCCGCCGCAGGTGATGGCGGTGAGGCGGGCACCGCGGCGGGGACGCAAGCGATCGCCCACGGGGTCGTGGTGGACCAGGGCGCCGCGGCGACCGCGACCGGTCGCGAAGCCCTCCGCCAGCATGGCCACGGTGGCGTCGAAATCGGTCCGGCTGAGCCCTTGGTAGGGGTAGGCACGCCGGAAGCGGTCATAGAGGGCCTCGACCTGCCACTCACCGGCTCCGGCCGCCTCCGCGGCGATCTGCTGGGCGAGCACGTCCAAGGGGGCCGCAGGGACCTCCAAACCGTCCAGCTCGCCGTCCCGGGCCGCCCGGACCAGGGCGATGGACTCCACGAGGTCGTCCCGGGAAAGGGGGAAGAGTCGCCCCTTGGGCACGGCGTCGATGCGGTGCCCGGAGCGACCCACCCGCTGCAGGAAGTTGGCGATGGTCCGGGTGGAGCCGAGCTGGACCACCAGGTCCACCTCGCCGATGTCGATCCCCAGCTCCAGGGAGGCCGTGGCCACCAGGAGGCGGATGTCCCCGCTCTTCAGTGCGCGCTCGGCCTCCAGGCGGCGCTCCCGCGAAAGGCTGCCGTGGTGGGCGGCCACCGCCTCGGACCCCAGGCGCTCCCCCAGGTGGCGCGCCACCCGCTCGGCGGTGCGCCGGGTGTTGGCGAAGACCAAGGTAGTACAGTGCTCGCCGGCCAGGGCGGCGATGCGATCGTAGATCTCCTCCCATACCTCGCCCGCCATGATCGCCTCGAGGGGGGAGTCGGGCACCTCCAGGGCGAGGTCGACCCGGCGGTAGTGGCCGGCGTCGATGATTCGGCAGTCGCGCCGATCGGAGGCGTTGCCGTCGGTGCTTCCCACCAAGTACCGGGCCGCCTCCTCGATGGGCCGCTGGGTGGCGGAGAGCCCGATGCGGGTCAGGCGGGCTTGGGTTAAGGCCTCCAGGCGCTCCAGGGACAGGGCCAGATGGGCCCCCCGCTTGGTCCCCGCCAGGGCGTGGAGCTCGTCGACGATGGCCGTGCGGACGGTGGCGAGCATCCGCCGGCCCGACTCGGAGGTGAGCAGGATGTAGAGGGACTCGGGGGTGGTGACCAAAATATGGGGCGGGCGCCGGCGCATGGCGTCGCGCTCGGAGCGGGGGGTGTCTCCGGTGCGCACCGCGCCCCGGATGGGGACGCCCGTCGACCCGCCCGGAGCCTCCCTCGCCAGCTCCTCCCCGATGCCGGCGAGGGGCGCCTCCAGATTCTTCCGGATGTCGTTGGACAGGGCCTTGAGGGGTGTCACGTAGAGCACGTGCACCGAGTCGGACAGGCTGCCCGCCTCACCCTGGTGCAGGAGGTCGTCGAGCACGGCGAGGAAGGCCGCCAGGGTCTTCCCGGAGCCGGTGGGGGCAGCGATCAGGGTGGAGCGCCCCTCGGCGATGGCCGGCCAGGCCTGGGCCTGGACCTCGGTGGGGGTCCCCAGGGCGGTCTCCACCCAAGACCTGACGGCGGGACGGAAGCGATCGAGACCCATGGTCGGCGGAGCTACCCCCGGGGTACAGGTGGTCGGAGGTCGGCCCGAAGGCGAAGGGGACACATCCTCACTATAGGGTAATCTCCATGGTCAGACCCCAAAAGTTCGCATCGTCCTGGAAGAACTGCCCATAGGGCGATGGCCCCGTGTGCCAGACGGCGAGCACGGCGTAATGGCGCTCGGCGGAGACGGGTCCGGCTTGGGGATGGAGCTGGAACCCGGCGTTGGCGCTTACCGCCGGCTCCCAATCGTGATCCTGCCGGAATTTGAGATCCAGTCCGGCCACTGGGTAGATCCGAGTCCCACTCCAGGCGCGAACCATGGGCGACAAGGAGCGATAGTCGGCGCCGGTATGGATCATGCCCCGGTCGCGGTCGCTCGGCTCCCGGGTGATCAGGAGCTCCCCCCCGCCGTAGGCCCGCACCGGGCCGAGGTCCCAGGCCACCAGGGTCTCAATGGCCTCGTGGCTGAAGTTGATCCTGTTGCGGCCCTGCTCTTGGATCTCGTCCCCCAGGTGGGAGCTCTGGTGGAAGGCCCGGAAACGCGCCGAGAAGGGCCCCGAGCGGTAGGTAACGGGGATGCTCAGGAGGAAATCCGTGTTGAGCTGCGGGGCTGATTCCTCATCCACGATGAATTGCGAGAAGGCGACGCCCGACATGCCCACCTGCCAGCCGCCGTCGCCGCCTCCATTTGGCCACCGGAGGAGGCCGAACTGGGCTCCAAACCCGGTAGGGGCGACGGTGTTGTCCACCGGACCCATGTTGAGATCCACCAGGCCGGCGAAGAACCGAGGGCGCTTTGGGTCCGCTAGCAACGGCTTGAAGAGCTTGGTCTGGGGGAAGACCACCATATCGGCTTGGGCCGCCGAAGGGGCGGCGAAAAGGCTGGCGAGCAGGGTGAGGACCACACGCCGGAGTCGGATTGGGTAGATGGGGGTCAAGGGTTGGGTCCTCCCGTTTGTGCTGTGGATGGCGCAAAGTCGGCGAGCGCAAAGTCTGCCATTGCTTGCCGGACTCTGCATGGAAGTGTCCCCCGAAACAGAACGGGGGCTTGTCCATTGGCCCCGGGAAGGAGGGGGCAGGTCAATTTCAACGAAAGCTGGAGCAAGGGGTCCGTGGACGGTACGGAATCGAAGAGGCGGCTACCGGGAGCGCCTGAAGCAGCGGCCTATTACCGTTCCAAGCTAAGCTGTCCCCTTGGCCCCCGGATTCGGGGGCGCGTCTTGTCCGGGCTCCCGGGCTTGAGCACCTTGGGGAGCGCTCAAGGGCTCGGCTCCGGGGCCGAGCCCTCGTGCTCGCTTATTTCGATAAGGGGCACGGGGAACCGGTTTCCCGCATCGACGGGATCTTCCATTCCCTCCTGCCCAAGGCTTAGCGCTACGGGGGATCAGTCAGTGGTGCAGCGCCCAAAGGCTGTCCTCGTCGCGTAGCAAGAACAGGGCGATGCAAGCGGCCAGCATGGGCCAAGCGGCAAAGAACAGGAGATTGCCCTGGAAGGGGTGCAGATAGTTCGGGAAAGTGGCGAAAGTGGAAACGGCGTGGAGGAGCATTACCAGGCCGTAGGTCCAGAATTTGAAGGCGCCGGCCATGAATAGCAGAACCAGGATCAGCTCGGCGATGCCGATGGCGTAGAAGGCCCCGGTGCCCAGCCCGCCAATCTGGTAGAAATTGGAGAAGACGCTGGCGGCATGCCCCGGATTGACCAGCTTATCGATCGTCCATAAAACCATCACGATGAATACACCCAGCCGAAGCAAAAACAGGGCGACGGGCAGACGGGAAGCGCCGGCCATGGGTCCCCTCCTTTGTCGGATGATGGGATAGGAAAGCTCCAGTCGAGCTTACGTCCCGAAGAATGAACCGGTTTCGGTGCCCATTTGGCATAACCCACCGTGGTTGGTAACTTTACCCATCTCCCGCATCGCCCTCAACGAGGGAAAGCCCCATGGACCGAGGAAGCACTACCCGGGACGTGCTGGTCCAGGCCGCCGCCCAAGAGCTCTGGGGAGGAAGCTACGGCTCCGTTGGGGTCGGGGCCTTGTGCGAGGCGGCCGGGGTCAAGCGGGGGAGCTTCTATCATTTCTTCCCCTCCAAAGACGACCTCGTCCTGGCCGCCCTCGACCACCTCTGGCAGGACTATCGGGAGCGGATGGATGCCGCGTTGGAGAGCCAGGATGTCTGCGCCATGGAGGCGCTCCAGCGCCTTTTCGGTCTTACCGCGGGGCTATTGGAGGAAAAGCGGGTGGAAACCGGAGAGGTCCCCGGGTGTCCCTTCGGCAATCTCGGGGTTGAGCTCGGGACGACCAACGAGGCCATCCGGGTCCGTGTGGCAGAGATCTTCGACAAGAGCATCGACTGCTTCGAGGCCTTCCTCCGCCGTGCCCGCGACCAAGGGGAGGTGACCGCAAGCGACGCGGATCTCCGTGCCCGCGCCCGGCAGCTGTTCGCCTACCTGCAGGGGGCCATGGTACTGGCCAAGGCCTACGCGGATCCTGGCATCGTGCGAAACCTTGCCCCGGGGGCCATAGCCGTAGCCCACGGCACCGGGGAGTCTTTCCCGGCGGCGATGGCATCGGGCGGTTCCGAAGCCGAGCTTGGCTCTCCCGCGTAAGCTGGATCGGATTCCCCATCCGCTAGTCCCCTCGGAGAGGCCCCATGATCGACCTGTACACCGCCGCTACGCCCAACGGCTGGAAGGCCTCCATCATCCTGGAGGAGCTGGGCCTGGACTACCGGGTGCGGCACCTCGACCTGGAGGCTGGGGAGCAGAAGGCGGACTGGTACCTCGCCCTCAATCCCAACGGGCGAATCCCTACCATCGTGGACCGGGACGAAGGGGACTTCCCCGTCTTTGAATCCGGAGCGATCCTCCTCTATTTGGCGGAAAAGGCCGGCCGCCTGATCCCGGGCGATTCCAAGGGCCGCTCCCGGGTGGTCCAGTGGCTCATGTTCCAGATGGGCGGGGTGGGCCCCATGCAGGGGCAGGCCAACGTCTTCTACCGTTACGCCCCCGAGCGGATCGACTACGCCGTCCGCCGCTACCAGAGCGAGACTCGCCGGCTCTACGAGGTCCTCGACGGTCAGCTCGCCGAGCACGAATACCTCGCCGACGAGTATTCCATCGCCGACATCGCCAATTGGGTCTGGGCCCATACCCACGAATGGGCCGGGGTCTCCGTCGAAGGTCTGCCCCACCTACAGCGTTGGCTGGAGGCGGTTGGCAGCCGACCGGCGGTGCGCCGAGGCCGGGATGTCCCCGAACCGGTAGATGCCGAGCGCTCCGAGGAAGATAAGAGCCGGCTCGGCTCCCGGATGCTCATCTGAGCTTGTCCATTTGGATCGGTGCCTGTGGGGAGCTCGGTGGCGACAACGGAGCCTGGGAAGCGCAGGCGGATCCCAATCTGGGGGCTGGCCCTGGCCCTGCTCCTGCTCGGGGTGTCCCCGGCTGAAGCCCAGATGGGGCTAGGGCTGGAAGGAGGCTGGAGCTCCCAGCGGGACGCGGGAGCCGCCCGGGTCCTGGCCTTCGGCGATCTTGGGGACCCCCTTCATCCCGTGGAGGGGTGGACCCTGCAGCACTTCTTGGAGCTCTCCCTGTCCCGGCTGAAGGCCGAAGACGGGGGAGATGTCCTATACGGCACCGGCCTGCGCTTGGGTGCCCGGAATTCCTTGGCTGCGCTTCCCCGCTTGTTTTTGGAGCTCGGGGTGGGCCCGGTCCTCCTCTCGGAGGAGAAGCTGGGGTCCACCGATCTGGGTAGCAATCTTCAGTTTCGCAGCCACGTCGGTTTCGGCGGATACCTGGATGGCCCCCGTCGGCTGAGCTTGGCCTACCGGTTCTCGCATACCTCCAACGCCGGGCTGGGCAGCCCCAATCCCGGGATCAACTTCCACGCCGTGCGTTTCGGCTTTCGATTCTGAGCCTCTACCTGGCCGCCTTCGGCCCGCCCGCTCAGGGTGAGTCCCCTTTGCAGTAACTAGCGAGCCAATCCCACAACAGGCCTTGGGGGCGCTCCTCGCCCGTGCGGATGTAGGCGTAGAGGTTGTAGTCCTCCGCGGTCCATGCCATGACCCGGTCCGCTCCCTTGCGGCCACAGAACAGTAGCCGATCCCCCGTTTCCAGGGTGGTATCCGGGTCGGGCAATAGGCTGAGCTCGCTTCCCCGCTTGAGGAGCAGGGGCACCGCCGGCAGCCATTGGCTGCGATCGCGGGGATCGCTCAGGAGGTGAACCAAATGGGCGAAGCCCACCTCGGCGATGGCATCCAGGACGGCCGGGGCCCGCTGGTTGTCGATTTGCAAGGACCAGGTGGTCGGTAGGGTGTCCCCCGCCACCGCCCGAATGCGGGCGGCGAGGGCACCCGCCCAGGTCTCGTCCTGATCGAGGGTAAGCTCGAGGAGCTCAGGGAGCAGCTCGGTGTTGATCCGCGCCAATACCTCGCGTGACGTGACCGTGCCGGCGTCCAGCACTAGATCAACGTCGGCCGCTCGGTAGAGGGATTTGTTGTGGCTCCGACATTGGCGGGCCACGGTGAACAGATCGGGGTTGATGGCCCGGGCCGTCATCAGGATGGAGAGGTTGTTGGCGTCATTGTCCGTTCCCGCGATAAGGCCGTCAGCGCCCTCCACTCCCGCCTCCCTCAGCGTCTCGGCCTCGGTGGCCCGGCCTTCCACGGTCCCCACGGGGGGCTGGGTCTTTTCCGGGTCGGCCTCGACGATCACCGGCTTGACTCCTTCCTGGGATAGCCGATGACGCATGGCCTTGCCGAACCGTCCGTAGCCGCACAGGATCCAGGTCCCCCGGGGCGGGGTGACCCGCTCCTCCCTGGGTTGGTGCTCGAGACCGGTCAGCCAGGCGTAGATCAGGTACATGGAGGGGGAGCGGACGGCCGTGGCGAAGCGGTCCGCAAAGGTGCGGAATGGGTTGATGATGAGGTCGGTGCCGAAGGAGGCCAAGTTGGCCTCGGTCTCCTGATGGAGGACCCGGCAAATAACCGGTGTGCTCGGCGCGAGGAGCTTGGTGGCCACCGCGATGGATAGGTTGTCCTCATCCCACGGGCTTACCGCAATGACCCCCGCGCACCGCCAATTTTCGAGGCCCGCCTGGACCAGGGCGTCGGGCTCGGTTGCGTCCGTGCATAGCCCCGGGACTTCCAGGGGCAGGCCCTCCACCTTGAGGGCATCGATGCGCTCCTGGTCCTTGTCCAAGACCACGGTGCGCAGCCCTTGATCCGTCAGGGCCCGCGTCAGCAGGGCGCCGTTCTCTCCGTAGCCGCAGACGATGTAGAAGGGCTCGGCGATGCGGCGGACGCTCCGGTGGAACCTAGCGACATTGACGGCCTGCCGGAAAGCCGGATCGAGGAGGAGGGCCACCAGGGCCATCGCCATGTAAAACCAGGCTAGGACCGTGGCGTAGATGGCGAACAGGGTCCACAAGCGCTGTATGGCATTGAAGGCGTAAGGGAGCTCGCCGAACCCAATGGTGGTGCTGGTGTAGGTGATGAAGTAGAAGGCGTGAAAGAAATCCATCCGCCAGGGCTCGCCCCCGGGCTTCTCGCCCGGGATGAGCACCAGGCCCAGGGTGGCCACGGCATAGGTGGTGATTAGTACGACAAGCGGGGCTCGCAGGCGGCGGAAAAGCAGGGGGATCACATGCGTCATGGCGCGCCAACCCGGGGTAACTGCCCGACGGCTGACCAGCCCACGGCCGTCAAGATCAGCGGCGTCCCATGATGGTCTCGGCCACCAGCAGGACCACCGATACCAGATTGGCGAGCAGGGCCCCGCCGGACAGGGAGACGATACCGGCCATGATGGGCGGGGTGAGGCCCGTCTCCAGGGTTTGCACCGCTACCGCCCAGACCACTGCCGCGATGAGGAGCTGGACATCGGCGACCAGGCTGGTGGCCAGCAGGAGGGCGCCGATCTGGGTTCGCTCGCCCAGCTTCATCACGGTGGCGATCAAGCTCACCACGATGGCGGCGAAGAGTTCGTAGACGTTGTGGTGGGCGGGATTGTCGATATCGCCTAGGTAGAAGCCGAAGTTGATGGTCATCGCCAGGACGATGACGAAGGCGAAGATCGTCTTTTCCAGGTTCATTCCGACCTCGGCGGCTGAGCCGAAAAAGGACCGCCCATCCTAGGTCACGATGGCCCCTGGCCATAGCCCGGAGGCGATTCCGGCAAAGAAAGGAAGGCTCTGGCATCCGGCCGGTAGGCAAAGTCGGGTCGAAGCGTCAGGCGAGTTTGAGTCCTTGCGGTTTTCCTAGGTAGGAGAACGAAAGGAGGCATTATGGGAGTACGCGACCGCCTGGAGTGGGCCAAGCGCCACTGGGAGCTGATGACCCTCTATGAGCGCTTCGAGCAGGCGGTGGCCTTCGCCCTGGTGGCGGCCATAGCCTTTGTGGTACTTGTCGCCCTATGGAATCTGCTGGTCCACATCTTCGAGCCGGCCGGCAATGCGGCCCTGGCCCCCAGGCACCACCGGGTCTTCCAGGAGGTGTTCAGCGGCATCATGACCCTGTTGATCGCCATGGAGTTCAAGCACTCCATCCTGCGCTGGGCGGTCCGCGAGGAGAGCATCATCCAGGTCAAGACGGTCCTGGTGATCGCCATATTAGCCCTGTCCCGCAAGTTCATCATTCTGGATATCGAAACAGGCTCGGCTTCGGAGGTGCTCGGCTTGGCGGGGGCGGTCCTGGCCCTGGGTGGGGTCTATTGGCTTATGCGAGAGCGCGACGACCGGCTGCCGACCTCTGACAAGAAGGAGCGCCGGGAGGCCGGAGAGTTCTAGAAAGGCTCCCTTATTTCGTGCGCGGGATCGTCCCCATGCGCCCGTCCCGGAAATCCCGGAGGGCTTGCTCGATCTCCGCGGTGGAATTCATGACGAAGGGACCGTATCGGGCCACCGGCTCGTTCAGGGGCTCGCCGGCGATCAATAGGACCTGGCCCCAGGGCTCGCCGGCCTCGGGGCCTGCCAGGGTCACCTGATTCCCCCTTCCCAGGACCCCCAGCTGGCCCGCGCTCAGGCCGGTTCCGCCGATCCGCACCGGACCGGATCCGGCCAGGAGATTGGCCAGGGCGGAGTGGTCCTCCGGGACCGGGATGGCGACCTGCGAGCCCGGGGCCAGGACCAGGTGCAGGTAGAGGATGGGGATATGGGTCTCGATGGGGGAGGGGGCCCCCCGGAGCTGTCCGGCCAGGACCCGCGCCTTGCCCCAATCCCCGGTTACCTCGGGAATTCGCTTCGAGGGAATGTCCTGGTAGCGGGGCCGGTTCCATTTGGCCGCGGCGGGGAGGTTAACCCAGAGCTGGATGCCGTGGACGGTGCCTCCCGCTCGCCGGAAGTCCTCCTCGGGGAGCTCCGAATGGACCACTCCGGACCCGGCGGTCATCCACTGGACGTCTCCCGGGGCCAGGGTCCCGGAGAAGCCGAAGGAGTCCCGGTGCTCGAAGCGACCGGCCAGCATGTAGGTGACCGTCTTGAACCCCGGTGGGGATGGTCCGGGGCGCCTTTGGCCTCCCCGGGTCCCCACTCCGTGGGGCCCATCTCGTCGAGCAGCAGGAAGGGATCGGCCCCCTGTAGACCCGCTCCGGGGAACGGGCGCAGGACGGGGAACCCGGCCCCTTCCAGGGCCCGTTCGGCCCGGAAACCGTGCGGGTCGAGGGCAGCCTTCGCTGCAAAAACGGCGATGCCATGCGCGAGGCGGCCGTCTCGGGTATCGGGGTCGCCCTACTGCCCACCTTCATCGTCGGCGACGACCTGCGAGCCGGCCGTCTCCAGGCCCTGCTTCCGCAGTATCGCTCCCCGGAGCTGACTGTCAACGCGGTCTTTCCCGAGCGCCGGTACCTTCCAGTCAAGGTGCGCGCCTTCGTTGATTTCCTGGTGGGTGAGCTTGCGGGAGAGCCCTATTGGGACAAGGGCCTTTGAAGGACCTACATGAGGTTAGGAGGGGGCTTGGGCCTCGGTGGCTTCCGCTACCCGATCCTCGCGGGCGGGCCGGTAGGCTAGGATGGTGTCTCCACTATTCGGCTCCAGTGGCTGCTCGGCGGTCTGGAAGGCCACTTCGCCGCCCGCCCGGACCACCAGCAGGACCTCTGCGTCGGCCGGGAATGGCTCCCGGAAGTCCTCGTAGGTGTATTCATCGGTGAGTTGGGTTCGCTGGAAGGTCCAGCCCAGGTAGTGGAGCTGCATCATGCGCTCGTAGGTGGCCTCCTCGCTGAAGGCGGTCCGTCCCCGAAGAGTCTGGCTGAATTCCCGGTCCTCCCGCTCCTCGCTCTCGGAGGATGGGAGCTGGAGGATGCGGTCCCGTCCCAGCTCCGGGGCGAAGCGGGTACAGACCAGGGCGTTGTAGGCATCGTTGTCGGTGGTCGCCAGCAGGTAGCCGATCCCGGACAGGTCGAGGCGCTGCTGGCCCAGCTCGGACAGGAGCTCGCCCGATTGGGTCTCGAGTCCGGCCAGGCGGGCCGGGCGTAGCCGGTGCCACGAGGAGTCGGCGATGGTCACCGGGACCTCCAGATCGTGGAGCTGCTTGGCCAGCTCCAGGCTCCAGGGGTTGGCTCCCACGATCAGGATCCCGTCCTGCCGTGCCGAGACCAGGTCCAGCCAGCGGGCGAGGGGCCGGATGGTGAAGCCGTGCAGCGTGACCGTTACCAGGACAACGGTCACCACCAGCGGCAAAAGGACCTGGCCGTCGGGATATCCCAGCTCCACCAGCAAGGGGCCCAGGACACCGGCCATGGCGATGGTGACGATCCCCCGCGGGGCGATCCAGGCCGCTAGCGCCCGCTCTCGCCAGGGAATATTGGCCCCTTGCGTGGCCAGCAGGACCGCAATGGGGCGCACCGCCAGGAGGACCAGACCGATGAAGGCGGCCGCGCGTGCGTCGAGCTGGGTCAGGGTGGTGGTATCGATGCCGGCGGTCAGGGCGACGAACAGCACCGACACCAGAAGCACCACGATGTGCTCCTTGAACCGGCGCAGCTCGAGGCTAGACGCCAGCCCCATATTGCCCATCACCAGGCCCATCAAGGTGGTGGCCAAAAGTCCTGCCTCCTCCTGGGCCTGATTGGCTACGGCATAGACCAGCAATACCACCGCCAGCATGCCCGGGGCCTTGAGGAACTCCGGCACCCAGCCCCATTGGAAGGTCTTGCCCAATAGGAAGCCCACACCCCCGCCCAGGACGAGGGCGACCCCGAGGGCGGCTCCCAGGCCCGGGAGAACGGCCCACCAGGCCGGTGCGGCTTGCCCCGAATGGAGGATGAATTCGAAGGCCAGGATGGCCAGCAGGGCCCCAATGGGGTCGTTGATGATGCCTTCCCACTTGAGATAGGAGGCCGGTCGGGGCTGGAGGCGGGCTTGGCGGAGAAGGGGACCGATCACGGTCGGGCCCGTTATGACCAGAATGGCTCCCAGAATGACCGCTACGGGAAGGGATAGGCCGGCCACGTAGTAGCCGGCCAGGGTGCCGAGGAGCCAGCTCAAAACCACCCCGGCGGAGACCAGGCGGAAGATGCCGCGGGCGGTCTGGCGAAGCTCGTGAAGGTGGAGGCTGAAACCGCCTTCGAAGAGGATGACGCCGACCGCCAGGCCGACCAGGGGGTGGAACAGCTCGCCGTAGCCGGGTCCGGCGCCGATTACGCCGAGACCGGGTCCGGCGGCGAGACCGGCCCCGGAGAGTAGGATGATCGCGGGGATGCCCAGGCGCCAGGCGAGCCATTGGCAGGCCAGCCCGAGACCGACCACGAGGGTAACGGTGAGCTCGACAGGGAGTTCCATGGGGTAGCTCCCCAGCGGCGAAGGGGGAACTGTAGCAGCCCTGTCCGCAACGGGGGACCGGAGCCGGGAAGCCCGAGTGGCCTAGCTCGGCTCTTCGCGGGGGATGTATTGGCCGTCTTGGAAGGCTTGGAAGAACCGGCCGAGCTCGGGGTGCTCGATCTGGGCGCCTTCGGGGTCCGGCTCGAGGTTGCGCTCGGCGACGTAGGTCCGGTGGCTCGCGCCGTGGGGAAGCACGTGGTACCAGGGCCGATCCTTGGGTGGCCGGCTCTTGGCCATCAGCTCGTACCAGGCCTCGGAGCCCTGGAAGACCGGATCCACGTCCACGATGACCCCTCGGTAATTGAAGCGCCGGTGGTGTACCACCTGGCCGATTCCGAAGCGGGCGTACCCCTCGCTCATGCACAGGCCTCCCTGCGGTGATTCTGCGTAGACGGCAATGCGGCTACTTCTGAAGGATCATACTGTCCATTCCGGCCTCGGCCAGCTGACTCCGCACGTCCTCAGCTTGGGCCCGGTCGGGGAAAGGGCCTAGGCGGACCCGGTACCAGGTACCCCGCTCCTGGAGCTGGGCCTCGATGACCTCGGCATCCAAGCCCTGGAGGGCCAGCCGGGCCTTGAGCTCCTCCGCCGGCCGATGCTCCTGGAAAGAGGCCACCTGCAGGAGGAAATTCCCCTCGGCCCCTTCCGGCCGGGTGGGCCCCTCGTCCCCCTGGGTTTCCGGTATGGGCTGGGTGGCTCCTTCTTCTTGGAGTGGATCCGCCGGCCTGTCTTGCGGAGCCGGATCAACCTCCATCTCGGGCAATAAGGTGTAGAAGCGGTAGTCCATACCGCCCCCTTCCTTCTCCGTTGGGGACCGCTGCCGCTGGGTAGGGGGCTCGGCATCACGGGGAGCGGGGTCGGAGTCTGCGGTCTCCGCCGGGGCCTCGCCCTGGGCCTGGCCGGGGTCCTCGCCCGGGGCGGGGAGCTCGGTCTCGCCTTCCCCGCCTAGATAGAAAATGGGCAGGAGAAGCAGGGCCCCCAGGGTCAATCCCCCCAGGAACCAGAGCAATGAGGCCAGGTACTGCCCCTGCTCCTTGCGGCGCCGGGTACGCTTGCCCTTCGAGACGCTTTTTTGCCGGGACGGACGCCGCCCTCGACGGCGGGCCTTTTGCGCCATGGCCGAGACCTCGGTGTTCGCTTTTCCCTGGCTCGTCCGTAGGTGGTTTCGATCCGCCATGGACCCGCCCCGCGGCGAGCGTGCGTGGTGTCCCCTACGGCCCGGGGCGGGTCTTACATCCGCTCCGGCGCCGCCACCCCCAACAGCTCCAGGCCGTTGGCGAGAACCTGGCGCACCGCCTCCACTAGGCCCAGCCGGGCCCGTTGCAGCTCGGGCTCCACTCCCAGTACGCGGTGGGCGTTGTAGAATCCGTGGAACTCGGTGGCCAGGTCCTGCAGGTAGCGGGCCACCCGGTGGGGCTCCCGAGCCAGGGCGGCGCCTTCCACTGTTTCCGGAAACCGCTGCAGCTCCCGCAGCAGCCGGCCTTCCTTCTCCTCTCTCAGAAGGCTCGTGTCGGCGCCGGCGAGGTCCTTGGAAGAGGGCACTGGCTCCCCTCTCTCCGAGAGCTTGGCGTGGATGCTCCGGATCCGGACATGGGCATAGTGGATATAGTAGACGGGATTGTCCTCGGTGTCCTGCTTGGCCAGCTCCAAGTCGAAGTCCATGTGCTGGTCCGGGCGGCGCAGGACGTAGAAGAACCGGGCGGCATCCCGGCCGACTTCCTCCACTAGCTCGCGCAGGGTGACGTACTGCCCGGAGCGGGTGGACATGGGGACCTTCTCCGGGCCGCGGTAGAGATTGGCGAACTGCACCAGCAGGACCTCCAGGCAGTGCGGATCCAGCCCCAGCGCCTCCACCGCTCCCTTGAGCCGGGGAACGTAGCCGTGGTGGTCCGCACCCCAGACGTCGATCAGATGGGCGAAGCCGCGCTCGTACTTGAGGCCGTGGTAGGCGATGTCGTTGGCGAAGTAGGTGGCGGCCCCGTCGCTGCGCAGGACCACTCGGTCCTTCTCGTCCCCGAACTCGGTGGCCCGGAACCAGGTGGCTCCCTCGGCCTCGTACAGGGAGCCGCTCCCCCGGAGCCGCTCCAGGGCCCGGTCCACCGCGCCTTCCGCCACCACCTCCCGCTCGTGGGTCCAGTGGTCGAAGGTGATCCCGAAGGCGTCCAGGTCGGCGCGGATCTCTTCGAGGATGAACCTTAGGGCAACGCCCTTCACCTCCGAAAAATGCTCTTCGCCGATCTGCTCCCGGATCCGCCGGATCAGCAGATCGATTGCCTCCTCGGGATCATCCGGGTCGGTCAGGCCAGTGGGCTCGAAATCCAGCTGGTTCCCGAAGCTCTCCCGGACGCAGGAGGCGATCTCCCCGATGTAGCTGCCCTGGTAGCCCCTCTCCGGAAAGTCGTCCTCCGAAAAGCCCTTCTCGGAAAGGCGAAGATGCCGACGGTAGCGGCTCATGACGCTGGCCACCAGGATATCCATCTGGCGACCGGCGTCGTTGACGTAGTATTCGCGCTCCACGTCGAAGCCCGCGGCCGTCATGATCCGGGCCAGGGCGTCGCCGAGGGCGGCGCCGCGGCCGTGGCCCACGTGGAGGGGACCGGTGGGATTGGCGGAGACGAACTCGAGCTGGATCCGGGTGCCGGCTCCGACTCCGCTGTGCCCAAAAGCGGGGCCAGCGGTCAGGACCTCGCCCACCACCGCCTGGAAGACGGCCTCGGCCAGGCGGAAGTTGATGAAGCCGGGCCCCGCCACCTCGACGTCGGCGATCTCCGGGGCCTCGGGCAGGGTCTCGATGATCTCGCGAGCCACTTCCTGGGGGGCCCGGCCCGCCGGCTTGGCCAGGCGCATGGCCAGGTTGGTGGCGAAATCCCCGCGGCCTTCTTCCCGGGGGCGTTCCACCTGAATCTCCGCAGCGGCTTCCGGCGGCAAATCTCCCCGCTGGCGCAGGGTCGCTAGTGCTTGTTCCAACAGCTCCTGGATCCGGTTCTGCAAGGGTTTTTCACCTGCGGTGTGGAGCCGCAACGTAGGCGGGTGGTGCGGCAGCAAAACCCACTACCATACCCGATGCCACGCATCCCGCCCAACCGCAGGGAGTGGCGTCTGCTATCCTGCCGCGCCGGCCGGGGCCTCCCGAGGCTCCCGGGACCTGTTCATCAGCTCGCCCGCCCGCTTGTTGGCGGGGCGCAACGTTTCCCGTTTCGGGTCCACAGTGAACCGGTAGGCCCGCTCGGCTCCGCTGGGCCCCCGGAAGCAGAGGGTGGCTCGGTATTTGGAATTTGGGCCCGCCTCGACTACCCAGCCGAGGTCGGTCCAGCCTGGGCCGGTTCGAACCGGTCCAGGATCGCCCCCATCGTGCGTCCGCCGTAGCGGAACGGGTCGGCGGGAGCTGTCCGGACGGCCTCCATGACCGGTCGGCGGCCGGCCTCCGGGCCGAGGGAGTCGGGGGCGGGCAGGCGTTGGTTCAGGGCGGCAAGCAGGACGCTGGCCCCCGCTAGGGTAAGGGCGGGGATCGCCCGGGCACCTGTGGCCAAGGTGTTGGCTCCGGCGGGTAGAGTCGGGCCAGGATAGCCGGTCCGGGGGCGAGGGGAGAAGGGCATGGCATTTCTGCTCGATACGGGGTTGGCGGTGGGGGGGCTTCTCCTCCTGGTGGCGGGGGCGGAGGTCTTCGTCGGCGGCGTCTCGGCCCTGGCCCGGGGACTGGGGGTCTCCGCTTTGAGCGTGGGCCTGCTGGTGGTCTCGGTGGGGACGAGCACCCCCGAGCTGCTGGTCAACCTGACGGCCCAGCTGGAAGAGGTGCCCGAGATGGCGATGGGCAACGCAGTGGGGAGCAACATCGCCAATCTCGCCCTGGTCCTTGGCCTGGCCGCTTTGCTTTTTCCGGTGACCGTTCACTCCCAGATCCTGCGGCGGGAGTATCCCCTCTTGCTGGGGGTATCCCTGGTCTTCGCCGCGCTGTGCCTGGATGGGGCCCTGGATCGCCTGGAGGGGGTGCTCCTGGTGGCGGGAATGATCGGCTACCTGGGGTGGAGCCTGCGGGGAACGCGGGATTCCCTCGAGGACACATTGGTGACGGAGAGCGCCGCCGAGGCACCGCCTCAGCTGACTACGCTCTGGGCCAGCCTGTGGCTGGTGCTGGGGCTGGCCGCTTTGATCGGAGGTAGCCAGCTCCTGGTGACCGGGGCCCAGGGAGTGGCCCTGGAGCTGGGCCTCTCTTCGCTCGCTATCGGATTGACCGTGGTGGCTTTGGGCACCAGCCTGCCGGAGCTGGCGACGAGCCTGGCGGCCGCCGCCAAGGGCGAGTCCGACCTGGCGGTAGGCAACGTGGTGGGCTCCAGCCTGTTCAACCTGCTGGGTGTGCTGGGGATTCCGGCCCTGCTGGGAACCCTGCCCGCGGACCCCGAGCTCCTGTACCGGGACCTCCCGGTGATGCTGGGACTGATCTTGATCCTGGCGCCCTTCTTCCTGATCCGGGGCCGAGGGGCCTTCCGGATCGACCGCTGGGAAGGGGCCTTGCTGGCCCTGTTCTACCTGATCTACGTAGCTTGGACCGTTGGGGCCTTTGGATCCTAGGGCCCGATCGCCCATGGGCTGGGCTTTAAGGGTCCGGACGGAGTCCGAGCCCCTAGCGTTGATTGAGGAGGCAACGCACGAATCATGGACCTGGCAGCGCTCATCTTCGACGTCGACGGGACACTGGCGGAGACCGAGCGGGACGCCCACCGCATGGGATTCAACACGGCCTTCGAGGAGGCGGGTCTGCCCGATCGCTGGGACCCCGAGCTCTACGGGGAGCTGCTGGGGGTCCCCGGGGGTAAGGAGCGCATCCGCCACTACTGGACCCAACACAAAGGCGAGCCCGAGCCGGATCCGGACTTCGTCCGCCGGCTCCACGAGCGCAAGCAGGAGGTGTACGCCGAGCGGGTCCGCGCTGGCCAAGTGCCTCCCCGATCGGGGATCCTGCGCCTGCTAAGGGAGGCCCGGGAGGCCGGCATCCGTCTGGCCATTGCCACCACCACCAGCCGCGGGCCCCTGCTGGAGCTGCTCCGCCATACCCTCGATCCGCAGGCCCCGGATTGGTTCGAGGTCATCGTCGCCGGCGACGAGGTGGCCACCAAGAAGCCCGATCCGGAGGTCTACCAAAAGGCCCTGGAGGAGCTGGACCTGCCGGCGGGTGCCTGCCTTGCCCTGGAGGACTCGGCCCTCGGCGTGCAGTCGGCGCTGGCCGCGGAAGTGCCGGTGGTGGTTACCCCCAGCGAATACACCCGGGCCCAGGACTTCAATGGGGCCCTGGCGGTGTACGACTCCCTCGGGGAGCCGGGAGAGAAGCCCGTACGGGTCCTCTCCGGTCCCGAGGCGCTTTCCGCGGAGGGGGTCGTGGACCTCGGCCTTCTGCGGCAAGTGCACGCAGAGGACACCGGACCGGGGTCCTGACCGGATAGGCCCAAGCCCGTTCGGGACGCTCCGGGGCGGTTACAGGGCGGGGTTGGTATAGCGCCGGTGGATGGCGTCGATGGCCTCCAGGAGGTCGCTGTCCAGGGTCACCTCCCGGCTCGCCAGGTTGACATCGAGCTGCTCCAGGCTGGTGGCGCCGATGATGGTGCTGACGGTGAAGTGGCGCTGGCGGATGAAGGCCAGGGCCATCTGCACCGGGTCCAGGCCCCCCTCCCGGGCGATCTCGACGTACTCCCGGCAGGCCTCCGCCACCCCGGGCTTGGCGTAGCGGTTGCCGAAATCGGGATAGAGCGTAAGGCGGGCTCCGGGCGGGGCACCGCTGTCCAGGTACTTGCCGGTGAGGTGGCCGAAGGCCAGGGGCGAGTAGGCCAGAAGCGGGACGTTGTCGCGGTGGGCGACCTCGTCCAGGCCGTACTCGAATGTCCGGTTGATCAGGTTGTAGGCGTTCTGGATCGAAACCACGCGGGGCAGATCGTGCTCCTCGGCGAGACGGACGAACTCCCGCACGCCCCAGGGGGTCTCGTTGGACAGGCCGATGTAACGGACCTTCCCGGAATCCACCAGGTCCTTCATCACCTCCAGCTGCTCGTGGATGGGCACGGCCTCCCACTCCCGCTCCGGGTCGAAGCGGGGCTCCCCGAACTTGGGGACGTTCCGGTCGGGCCAGTGGATCTGGTAGAGGTCCACGTAGTCCGTCTGCAGGCGCCGCAGGCTGCCTTCCAGGGCGCGCTCGATGTTCGAGCGATCCACCCTCGGCAGCTCCCCCTCGCCGCGGATCCAGGGCAGCATCCCCGAGCGCCCGGTTACCTTGGTGGCCAGAACCAGATCCCGGCGACGCTCGGGGTTGTTCGCTAGCCAGGAGCCGATGTAGGACTCGGTGCGGGATTGGGTCTCCGCCTTGGGCGGGACGGGGTAGAGCTCGGCGGTGTCGATGAAGTTCACCCCGGCCTCCAGGGCGCGCTCGATCTGCGCGTGGGCCTCGTCCTCGGTGTTCTGGTCGCCGAAGGTCATGGTCCCCAGGCAGATCTCCGAGACCCGGAGGTCGCTCTCGCCCAAACGGTTGTAGCGCATTGCGGGATCTCTCCTCGGTTTGTAGGCCGGGCCCAAACGGTTACTGCCGGCCCCGGCCGGGGCTGACACGCTTCGCAGAGGGGGTTGTAGCGGTCCTGGGCAAGGATGGGCAAGGGCCGCGGAAGGCCACCGCCCCAGGGCCCATCGTTGAAGAAGGTCCTCCGCTATGGGAAAATCGCGTTGATTTTCTATCCCCTTCCCACCGCGGATAAGAACCAATCGAAGGAACCGCAGATCCCATGAGCGAAGGAGCCGCCGAGAGCGAGGCAAGGATCATCGTCGAAGGCGTGACCCGGGATGGGCGGAAGTTCCGCCCGAGCGACTGGGTGGAGCGCTTCGCCGGAAATGCCGCCACCTTCGGCTCGGATAACCGCCTTCACTACTCCCCCTACATGAAGCCCACGGTCCATAACGGGGTCAAAGGGCTCCTCGTCGATCCTGCCCTGCGGGAGCATCGACCCAAGCTCTTCGACCAGCTCCTGCGCTTCGTCCGCAGCAACGACCTGCGGGTTCCCCACACCTGCGGTGTTCCCGAGCTTGAGGACCACATGGCTGGCCAGGATTCGGAGGCCGAGGTCACCGTCTGATTCGCCTGCTCCCCCTGGCCGGATCTCAGTCGTTTCCCAGGCGGTAGTGCTTGCGCACGAGCGGTTGGATCTCCCAGGTGCAGGCCAAGCCCTTGGGGAAAGTAACGAGATCGCCGGCTTGGATGGTCATGGGCTCGCCGTCGTCGGGGGTGATGGTGGCGATCCCTTCCAGGATGTAGCAGACCTCCTGCTCGCCGTAGCTCCAGGGGAAGCTCGATGGCCCCTTCTCCCAGACGGGCCAGGCGAAGACCTCCATCTCCTCCAGCTCGTCCCGGTCCGGTTGGCGGACCGTTACCTCGCTCATATCGAGCCTCCCTTGGCAGGACAAGGCGAACGCGGTAAAACGCCACGACAGTCTAGGCAACCGCGCTAGAGCCATGTCAATTTCCGATTGGGTTCGCTCCGAGATCCGTGCCATGGCCGGTTACCAGCCCGGGGAGCAGCCGGCGCCCGGGGAGCGGGTGGTCAAGCTCAATACCAACGAGAACCCCTATCCCGCGCCTCCGGAGGTGATCGAAGCCCTGCGCGAGGCCTGTGATCCCCAATGCCTGCGTCGCTATCCGCCTCCCGACGCCGGGCCGGTCCGCGAGGCCGCCGCCCGGGCCTTTTCGGTGGCACCCGAGCAGATGGTGGTGGGGAACGGCTCCGACGACCTGTTGACCATGGTCCTGCGGACCTTCGCGGGTCCCGGGGCGGTGGTTGCGGCGCCCGGGCCCACCTACTCTCTGATCCCCACCCTGACCGCCATCCAGGGCGCCGAATACCAGGAGGTCCCCTGGGCGGATACCGGGGAGGTCCCCGTGGCGGGGATCCTGGCCGAAAGCCCGAACCTCGCCCTGGTCGTCCGCCCCAATGCCCCCACCGGCCATGCCTGCACCCTGCAGTCGGTGGCCGCCCTGTGCCGGGACCTCGACGCCCCGGTGGTGCTCGACGAGGCCTACGCCGACTTCGCCGCCGAGGACGGGCTGAGCCTCCTGGCGTCCTTCCCCAATCTCATCGTTCTGCGCAGCTTCTCCAAGGGGCTGTCCCTGGCCGGACTACGCCTGGGTCTGGGCTTCGCCCAGCCCGAGGTGGCTACGGAGCTGCACAAGGTGCGCGATTCCTACAACGTGGACGCCCTGGCCCAAGCAGGGGCGGTGGCCGCCCTCGATAACCTGGACGGCTTCCACGAGGCCTGGGACGCCATCAAGGCGGAGCGCCAGCGCCTGACCGAGGCCCTGCGGGAGCGGGGCTTCGAGGTGGGCGATAGCCAGGCCAACTTCGTCTTCGCCCGGGTGCCCGATGGCAATGGCGGGGCTTGGTACCGGGCCCTCAAGGAGCGAGGCATCCTCGTGCGCCACTTCGACCAGCCCCCGGAGCTGGCCGACGGGCTACGCATCACTGTGGGCACGCCCGAGGACAACGACGTCCTGCTGGACGCCGTCAACGATATCGCGTCCCCATAAAAGGCATGCGGATTCCTGATCCGGCGCGTCCGCTCTCGGCGAGACCGGAGGATCCACCCGAATCGATCCAGGAAAGGCCTTAGGGACGCTCCCCAAGGTAAATGGTTTTCCGTAGTGGGGCCTGGCCGAGGAAGGCCCGGATCGTCCAGAAGGCGGTGATCGCTGCTGCGATCCCCCAGAGGGTCCACGCGAGCAATGCCTGCTGGTCCAGCAGGTAGGCATTGCACAGCCGCACGGGGGCCTCGTGATAGATCCAGCCCATGACCGCCAGCATGGGGATCAGATGGGCCCACAGCAGGGCCCGGGCCAGGCCCGGGAGACGGGACCAGCTCCGGCAGAGGGGCAGCCCGGCCAGCAGGGGCACCGCCAGGAATTTGGCCGTTTCCCACGCCGGATCCTGTAGCGCGGTGTCCAGGCTCAGGGGCAGAATCCAGAAGGCCAGCGTGAAGATCGCCACCACCAGACCGGTGGCGCCGTAACGGTTCCAGCCCCCCAGCTCGCCGGGGGTCACCGGTCCCCAGCTCCGGCCCAATAACCAGCCGGCCGCCACCAGAAGCCCGATCTGCCCCACCATGTGGCCGGGCAGGCTGGCCTCGAGCACGGCCCGGGCCGGAGGCAGGGCCAGGAGGCCCCAGCCCCCCAGCCCCGCCACTAGCCAGCCGGCTCGGGGCTTCAAAGGCGGGCTCGGACCGCTGCGACCACCCGCTCGGGGTACTGCTTGTCGTAGATCCCTGCCAGGCGGCCGCGCCGGTCGATCAGGTAGAAGGCCCCGTTGTGGCGGAATTCCCGCCGGGTTGGGATGACCACCACCCCGAAGGTGTCCAGCACCTCCTCCAGGCCCTCCAGGGGCCGCGCCACCCACCAGTTCGCGGGCTTCGCCCCGTAGCGCCGGCCGTAGTCTCGCAGCTGGGCCGGGTGGTCCCGCTCGGGATCGAAGCTAAGGCTTAGCAGCCGCACCTCCTCCCCCAAGGTACCCTTTGGCAGGGCCTCACGGATGCGGGCCATGCGCATCCCCAGAAGAGGGCACATGGTCCGGCAGCGGGTGTAGATGAAGGTGGCGACGACCAGGCGGTCCTCCAGGGCCGTGAAGCGGGTCCGTGTCCCATCCTGGGTCTGCAGGGGAAAGTCCGGGACCGGACGGGGGTGCTTGGCCACCGCTATCCGACGGGCCTCTTCCGCGGTAAGCGCTTGCCCCCCGTAGGTGGCCCAGGCCAGCGCCCCTATCCCCAAGGCGGCGACGACGAGGGCGGGGATCAGGGTCCGCATTACGCCTCGGTGAGGGCGGCCCGGCGCAGGCCGGCGAAGAAGCGCACCACGAACACGGCGGTGGCCGCGATCACCAGCGCCGCGAACAGGCTGGCCCAGCGGTCGTAGGGAATCCACCCGGACAGGTGCTCGGCGAAGCGCCGCGGCGTGCCTTCCCTCCCCCCGATCAGGAACATGCCCACAAATCCAACACCGCCGACGGCGTAGACCCAGAAGGACAGCTGATCAAGACCCGACTCCCGGGCACCGCCGTAGGTGCGGACCATCCAGGCCATGAAGCCCAGGGCCATGGCGATGGTCCCCAGCAGAAGGTAGAAGTGGAAGTGGCCGGGGACCCAGAGGGTGTTGTGCATGACCTGGTTGACCACGATGGTGGCGTCGACCATGGCCGGGATGATGCCGGCGGCCCAGCCAAAGGCGGACAGGACCAGCAGGGCCGAGGCCAGATCCCAGCGGATAGGGGCCCGGTGCAGGTTGACGATGGCGCCGTAGGCGGTGACCGCCAGGACCGGGAGTCCGCTGGTGTAGGAGATGATCTGACCCATTACCAGCATCCACTGGGGCTGGACGAAGTCCATCAGCAAGTGGTGGGGGTAGACGATGATTACCATCACCGTGGAGGCGGTCCAGGCACCCAAAAACGCCTTGTTGCTCGAGGGCCAAGGCCGGCCGGTGTAGCGCGGCAGCAGGTGGTAGACAGCGATCACCGCCATGTAGATGGTGGCGTTGATGAACACGTGCCCGAAGAAGTAGATGAGGTTCTTCGCCAGCAGGGGATCCACCTGGAAGGCCGGGAAGTAGAGGTTGATCAGGCTCATCACCACGATCGCCGCGCCCGAGACCAGTCCCAGGGTGTTGACGATGAGCACCATGGTGCTGGCCACCACGGCGGCGTCGGGGGCCTTTCCGTCATTGCGGCCGAAGAGCTGGGGCCAGCCCAGCGCGCGGCCCAGGCTCCCGTAACGGGCGATGATCGCCCGCGCGCAGTCCAGGTGCAGGAGCAAAAAGCCCACCCCGATGATGAGCAGGCCCACCAGGAAGCTGGCGGCGCCGCCGGTGTCCCACATGCCCATGGGGTTGGCGGGCAGCGGGTAGAGGAAGGTCCAGGCCCCGGCGTAGCCTCCCAGGGCGATCCCTGTGATGATCAGGATCACTCCGGCCAGGAACAGGGCGAGGTTGGCCCAGGCAACCGCCAGAGACAGACCGACGTACTGGCGCAGGAAATACCACATGATCCCGGCGCCGGCGAGCCCGGCGATGCCCACCATGCCGGTGCCGTGCAGGGTCAGGACGCGGTAGAACCAGTCCGGGGCCATGCCGAGCAGCTCGCCTTGATCCAGGCGCATGATCAGGCCAAGGACCATCATCAACAGCAAGACCGCGCCGGAGGTGGCCATGTAGGCGAGGACCACCCCTCGCTCGGATCGGCCAATGCCCGGGTCGGGCTGGTAGGGATCGGGCTGGCTCATGGGTGCGAACCTCCGTGGCTTACCGGTCGGGGGCGGTGACCGTGATCTCTTGGGTCATCTTGTGGTGGGCCAGACCGCAGTATTCCAGGCACAGGACCCGATAGGTCCCGGGCTCGCGGAAGGTGTGGCGCAGGACGTTGGTGTAGTCGGGCATGGCCTGGGTCTGGGCGACCACCCGGTCATCGTCGTTGTAGATGGCGAAGCCGTGATTGACGTCGGCCGAGGTCACCTCGAAGGCCACCTCCGTACCGGCCGGGAAGGCGGTGCGATCCATCTCCCAGTACCACTGATGCCCGGTGACCTCCGTTGTGATCTCGGCGGGCCTGGCGGCCTCCCCATGAGTCGTGGAGTAGGGCAGGTCGGCGAGGGTCTCCACCGAGAGCCATGCGCCCAACGCCACCAGGAAGGCGAACCAGTAGGTGCGTACGGCGTACAGGCGGCGCTTGATGGGACCGAAATCGGCCGGGTTGCCTGCGCGGAGGCCGACGTAGAGGAAGACCGCGGCGATCAGGGCCACCCCGAGCAGCGAAGCCTGCCAGGCGATTTCCTGGTACATGCGGGGCTCCAAAAGTTGTAAAATAAATACATCTTAAAAATAGCCCGAGCTTCCGCCTTTGGCAACCCCCTGGAGGGCTTCGTTGGTGGCCCCGACCTCCGGCTATACAATGGGTCTCTACCCGGAGAAAGCCCATGCATCTCACGCGGCATACCGATTACGCCCTGCGCGTGCTCATGTACGCGGGCACCCACGGGGACCGGCTGGTCACCATCGCTGAGATGGCCAATGCCTACGACATCTCGCGCAACCACCTGGTGAAGGTGGTCAACGAGCTGGGCCACCGTGGCTACCTGCAAACCGTTCGGGGAAAGGGCGGCGGTGTCCGCTTGGCCCGGGTTCCCGAGGAGATCGGGGTGGGCCAGGTCGTGCGTGCCACCGAGGAGCACCTCGAGATCATCGACTGCGTAGGCAAGGGCTGCCCCATCCGCGAGCCCTGCCGGTTGCGGGGCGCCCTGGGCCAGGCCCGGGACGCCTTCCTGGAAGTCCTCGACCGCTATACGCTAGCGGATCTGGTCCAGAATCGGAAGGCGCTGCTACAGGCCCTGGAGGTGCCGGCTTCGCCCTGAGGTTGTTCCCGGGCCGAACCTTTCCGGGGCTGACGGTCCGCAGGGAAGCCGGGCTGGTCGAAGCGGGAGGCGCTCGGCGGGTCCCATCCCACATGGCCCCCTAAGCGGGAGCACCTATGGGCATAGCCGGCAAGGCGGCCTCTACAGAGCACCGGTCGGGAGCCGGGAGCCCTTCGTCGACCGGGCAAGGTCATGCAGGGCACGACTCCGGGGGCCATGACCACAGCGCCATGATCGCCGATTTCCGGCGCCGGTTCTGGGTCGCCCTGGTCCTGACGGTTCCCATCCTTGCCATTTCCCCCATGATCCAGGCCTTTCTGGGCCTGGAAGCGGTTCTGGCCTTCCCGGGCGACCGCTACCTGCTGTTCGCCCTGGCGGCGGCGGTGTACCTCTACGGCGGCTGGCCCTTCCTGACCGGGCTGGGCTCGGAGCTGCGCCAGGGCCGGCCGGGTATGATGACCCTGATTGCCCTCGCCATCTCGGTAGCCTTCGTCTACTCCTCGGCGGTGGTCTTCGGTCTGGCCGGCCGGATCTTCTTCTGGGAGCTGGCCACCCTGGTGGATGTCATGCTGCTAGGCCACTGGATCGAGATGCGCTCGGTCATGGGGGCCTCGAGGGCCCTGGAGGAGCTGGTGAAGCTCCTGCCGGCCACCGCCCATCGCCTGACCGCCTCCGGCGACCCCGAGGAGGTCCCGGTCGACGAGCTCAGCCCGGGCGACCGGGTGCTGGTGAAGCCCGGCGAGAAGGTGCCCACCGACGGGGAGATCGTCGAGGGCAAGTCCAGTCTCAACGAGTCCATGCTCACCGGCGAGTCCCGGCCGGTGAGCAAGGGAACCGGGGACGAGGCCATCGGCGGCTCCATCAACGGCGAGGGTGCGCTGACCCTGGAGATCCGCAAGACCGGGGCCGACACCTACCTCGCCCAGGTCATCGACCTGGTGCGCCAGGCCCAGGGGTCCCGGTCCCGAACCCAGGACCTCGCGGGCCGCGCCGCCCAGTGGCTCACCTACATCGCCCTTTCGGTGGGAGCAATCACCCTGGCCGCGTGGCTCGCCGCCGGCCACGCCTTCGACTTCTCCCTGGAGCGCATGGTCACGGTGATGGTCATCACTTGCCCCCACGCGCTAGGCCTGGCCGTGCCGCTGGTGGTGGCGGTCTCCACCACCAAGGCCGCCGGCAGCGGGCTGCTTATCCGCGACCGCGCCGCCTTCGAGCGGGCCAAGGACATCGACGCCATCGTCTTCGACAAGACGGGCACCCTGACCTTGGGCCGATTCGGGGTCAGCGAGGTGGTGGCCCTGGGCGATCTGGACGAGGACCGGGTGCTCGCCCTCGCCGCCGCCCTGGAAGGGCAGTCGGAGCACCCCATCGCCCGGGGGATCGCCGAAGGCGCGCGTCAGCGTGAGCTCTCGGTGCCCCGGCCGAAGGACTTCCGAAATCTGCCGGGGGAGGGCGTGGCGGCCCAGGTGGACGGCGCGGACGTCCGGGTGGTGAGCCCCGGCTACCTGGAGCGCCAGGGGCTGGCCATCGGTAGCGAACGGCCCGAGGAGCTCGCCGGCCAGGGCAAGACGGTGGTCCACGTCGTGAGCGAAGGCGAGGCGGTGGGGGCCATCGCCTTGGCCGACATGGTCCGGGAGGAGTCGCGCGAGGCCATCGGGCGGCTCAAGGCCATGGGCATCAAGTGCATGATGCTCACCGGAGATTCCCGGGAGGTGGCCCGGGCCGTGGCCGAGGAGCTGGGCCTAGACGACTACTTCGCCCAGGTGATGCCGGATCAGAAAGCGGTAAAGATCCGCGAGGTCAAGAAGCGTGGCCTGGCGGTGGCCATGGTGGGCGACGGCGTCAACGACGCCCCGGCGCTGGTGGAATCGGACCTCGGCATCGCCATCGGTGCCGGCACCGACGTGGCGGTTGAGTCCGCCGACATCGTGCTGGTCAACTCCGATCCCCGGGACGTGGCGGCGGTCACCGAGCTCTCGGCCGCCACCTACCGCAAGATGATCCAGAACCTGTGGTGGGCGGCCGGCTACAACATCGTGGCCATCCCGCTGGCCGCCGGCGTGCTCTACGGGGTCGGTTTCCTTCTTCCGCCGGCCGTGGGGGCGGCGGTGATGTCGGTCTCCACGGTCATTGTGGCGATCAACGCCAAGCTACTGGAGCGGTTCCAGCCCAGGGGGGCGCCGGCTTCAGCCCCCTGAGCCGGGCCGGGGGACCGCCCCGGCCCAATCCGAAATCCGCAAAGAGTTTGCCATGAATCGGAAGCTGCAGAAGACCCTGGTAGTTGTCAGCGGTGTCGCCCTCGTTTCCCTGGTCCTTCCGGTGGTCGCCGGGGAGGACTGGAAGAGGCACCACAGGGACCGCGAACGCTCCCACATGATGGACAAAGGCGGAATGGGCATGATGGGCGGCGGAATGATGGGATCCGGTCAAGGGATGGGCATGATGGGCGGCGGAATGATGGGGGGTATGGGAATGATGGGTGTTGGCATGGGAATGCAGGCCATGCACGCCCTCGACCTGGACCGTGAGCAGGTCGATAAGATGGCCCAGGCCACCGGATCTGGCCCGGAAGCGGGCCGACATCAGCGCTGATAGGCAGAAGCTGCATTGGGAGCTATCCCGGGATCTGGCCAAGGACCGGCCCGATCCGGAACAGGTGGGCGAGCTCTACGGTCGGATGGCCCAGCACAATCAGGACCTGCTCGAGGAGCGGATCCGCGCCCGCAACGAGATGATAGGGACCCTTAATGAGCAACAGCGCGAGCAGTACCGGCATATGATGGAGAACATGCGCCGGATGGGCATGAGCGGCGGAGGCGAAGGTATGGGCCGTGGCGGCATGGGTCCCGGCGGAGTGCGGGATTACGAGGACGACGACTAGTCCGTCCCCGTCCCAAGGTATCCACCGAGGGGCCCGGATCCGATCCGGGCCCTTACGTTTCCGGGCTCCCGAACTGTACCTTTCTTACTCCGGAAAAGGGCCCC
>JAHEOG010000003.1 GCA_018609925.1 Gammaproteobacteria bacterium | reverse complement strand
GATAGGGCCCCGACCTTCGTGGCCTCGACATTGCCGTCCTTGAAGAGCATCAAGGTGGGAATGCCGCGGACACCGTATTTGGGAGGTGTATTCGGGTTCTCGTCGATATTGAGCTTGGCGATCTTGAGCTGTTCGGCGTACTCGTCGGAAACCTCGTCCAGGATGGGTGCGGTCATCTTGCATGGGCCGCACCATTCGGCCCAATAGTCGACCAGAACGGGCTTGTCCGAGCTCAGTACCTCATCCTCGAAGTTGCCGTCGGTTACCTCCACCGTCGAGCTCATGCCTTCCTCCTGGTTGGAGCCATCCGATTCCGAGACGGTGCCACGCTTCCTAATCCACCGCTTCAAGATGGGCCTTGGCTACCCACCTTCCCGAAATCTCGGAACCGAGGCGGACCCTCGACTGCAAGGTCAATGTAAGGGGGTCGGTATCGCCGGTCAACCCATTCGGTTCCCCGCCGAAGCCGTTTTGGGGCACATAGGGCCCGGAGGGGCTGCCTTACAGACGTCGTTGGCCCCCCGGCCGGGCCTCGGGCTCCGAGTCCTCGATCTGGTAATCGGCCTCCTCGGGGTTGGCCTCCCCGGCCTCGATCTTCGCCATCTTGAGGGCCAGGCGCACATCGTTGACGGAGTCGGCGTGGGTCTGGGCCTCTTCCGCGGTGATCTCGTCGGCGTTGTAGAGGTCGATGAGGGCCTGATCGAAGGTCTGCATACCCTGCTGACGGGATTCCTCCATGATCTCCTTGATCTCGCCGAACTTCCCTGCCGCGATGGCATCCGCCACCGTGGCGGTGTTGGTCAGGATCTCCAACGCCGCGACCCGGCCCTGGCCGTCAGCTCGGGGAATGAGCCGCTGGGAGATAATCGCCTCCAAGTTAAGTGACAGGTCCATGAGGGTCTGGTTGTAGCGGTCCTCGTTGAAGAAGTTGACGATGCGCTCCAGGGCCTGATTGGCGTTGTTGGCGTGCAGGGTGGAGATGGCCAAATGGCCGGTATCGGCGAAGGCGATCACCTGCTCCATGACCTCGGCGCTACGGATCTCGCCCACCAGGATCACGTCGGGGGCCTGGCGTAGGGTGTTCTGCAGCGCCGATTCCCAGGACAGGGTGTCCATGCCGATCTCGCGTTGGTTCACCACCGACTTCTTGTGGCGATGGACGTATTCGATGGGGTCTTCCACAGTGATGATGTGGTCGGCGTGGGTGGCGTTGCGTTGGTCGATCATGGCCGCCAGCGTGGTGGACTTCCCCGATCCGGTGGCGCCCACCACCAAGACCATCCCCCGCTGGCCTTCGATGATCTTGCCCACCTGCTCCGGCAGATTGAGCTCCTCCAAGGAGGGGATTTCGTCGTAGATGCGGCGGAAGACGAAGCCGACGCTGCCGCGCTGGCGGAACACGTTGACGCGGAATCGCCCTAGTCCCGCATAGGAAAGCGCCAGGTTGAGCTCAAAGGCTTCCTCGAACTGGGCCTTCTGCTTGTCGGTTAGCACCGCCTCGGCGAGGTTCTCGGTATCCGGGGGTCCTACCGCCTGCTTGCCGATGCGGGCGAGCTTCCCGTCCACCTTCATGGACGGCGGCGCCCCGGCGCTTAGGTACAGGTCCGATCCTCCTTTCTCCACCATGAACTGCAGTAGCGGCTTGATATCCATGGTCTTCCGTCCCCGTGGGGCCCCGTCGTGGAGGGGCCGATCCGGTGTGGCTAAGGTGACTCCATCTCTACCACACGGCGCCCCACATGTGGAGGCTCGCCGGCCCTTTATTTTGGAGGGCCGCCCCGGATGTCCGCGGGTAGAAGCGCAAACCGGGGTGAATATCGTCTGCTCGGGCATGGAGCCCGGCTCGAAGGGTTCCCCATGGAGTGCAGGGGAAAAAGGAGGTGAAGCCGGGCCGCTTCCGACATCCCAAGGGGGCTCCGGCAGGGGGGGTGGACCTTGGCGGTTGGGCTCACGGGTCGCCTGGGTCCTGGTCTGGGCCGCCCTGGGGGCGACCATGCCGGCCCAGGCGGGGACCCTGCGCATCGAGGTGAACCTGCCCGCCTACACCCTGCGGCTTCTCGACGGGGACCGGGTGGTCATGGAGCGCCCGGTGACGATCGGCGAGCCCGCCCATCCCACGCCCGTCGGGCGGTGGTGGATGAAGCGGATGGTCTGGAATCCGCGCTGGGTTCCCCCGGCCTCGGCGCCGGAGAAAGGGGTCCGTCGGCCGAGCCCGGACAACCCCATGGGCCGGGTCAAGCTCCCCATCACCGGCCCCTACTACCTCCATGGGACCGCGCGTACCGGTCAGATCGGGGCTCCGGCTAGCCTGGGCTGCATCCGGCTGGCTAACGACGACGCCCGCGAGCTCGCCGGCTACCTGCAGCGAAGACTGGTGCCCGAGGAGCGCCGGCGCCGGATCCAGCGCCAGCGGAAGCGCACTCCGGGAGAGCCGGTTAGGGTCCCATTTCCCGAGCCGGTGCCCATCCGGATAGACTACGAACCGGTGGTAATGGAGGGCGGCCGGGGCGTGATTCACCCCGACGTCTACGACCGTGTAGCGAATCGGCGCAAAGGCCTGAAGAGGGCGGTGGCGCGATCGCTGCAAGTGGCGCCGGAGGAGCTAAACCTGGGCGCCCGGGCCCTGCTGGAGCGCTTGGAGCGAGGCGGGGACCGCCCGCTGCGCTTCGCCCTCCGGATGGACGGGGGCAACGGCATGGGAGGGGAAGAGCGTGAGCCCTGAGCCGATCGTGTGGATGGCGGCGGTCATCGGGTTCGCGGCGGCCTATGCCCTGGGCTCGCTGACCTCGGCGGTGGTTGCCGCCCGGGTAATGGGCTTCCCCGATCCCCGGACTGCGGGCTCGGGCAATCCGGGCGCCACCAATGTCCTGCGCCTGGGAGGCCGGACCGCGGCCACGGTGACCCTGGCGGGAGACCTGCTCAAGGGCGTGATCCCCGTGGCGCTGGCGCTGCCCTTCCTCGTGGGCTGGCCGCTGGCTCTGGTGGCGCTCGCTCCCGTGTTGGGTCACATGTTCCCCCTTTACACCCAGGGGCGCGGCGGCGGCAAAGGGGTGGCCACCGCCTTTGGGGTCTTCCTGGCCCTGTCCCCGATGGTTGCCGGGCCCTTGGCGGTGATATGGCTGGCGGTGGCCGCCGCCTTCCGGTACTCCTCCCTCGCAGCCATGGTGGCTGCCGCCGCCGCGCCCCTGCTGCTGGTCTGGCTGCGCCCCGAGCCCCCGCTCATCGCACTGGGGGCCGTGGTCGCTGTCCTGCTCATCGCCCGTCACCACACCAACATCCGCCGGCTCCTCACCGGGGAGGAGGAGCGCATCGGGGAGACCCCCGAGCAGGGCTGAAACGGGAAAGGTCGGTCCGGCGGCCTCAGGCCGGGATGCGCTCGGGCGGGGCCAACTGGTCCAGGGGCCAGCGCGCCACCGCCGTACGGTCCCAGCCGTCGCACTCCCCGGCCACCAGCCGCCGTCCCCCGGCGTAGGCGATCATGGCCCCGTTGTCGGTGCAGAAATCGGGACGGGGGAAGAACAGCTCGGCCCCCAGATCGGCCGCGCCGGAGGCGAAATGCTCCCGAAGGCGGGCGTTGGCCCCCACGCCACCGGCCACCACCAGTCGCTCCAGGCCGGTTTCCGCCAAGGCCCGCGCGGCCTTGATCCAGAGCGTTTCCACCATCGCTTGCTGGAAGCTGGCACAGAGGTCGGCGACGAAGCCTTCGTCCGAGGGAGCCGACGCCGTCTTGCGGCAGTGCAGGACGGCCGTCTTCATGCCCGAGAAGCTAAAGTCCAGGCCCGGCTTGCCGGTCATGGGCCGGGGCAGATCGAAGGCCGCCGGATTCCCGTTGGCTGCAGCCTGAGCGACGGCCGGTCCGCCCGGGTAGCCCAATCCCAAGAGCTTGGCGGTCTTGTCGAAGGCCTCGCCGCCGGCGTCGTCCAGGCTCTGGCCCAGCAGCCGATAGCAGCCCAGGCCCCGTACCTCGGCCAGCAGGGTATGACCGCCCGAAACCAGCAGGGCGATGAAGGGGAAATCGGGGGGATCGTCCTCCAGGGCCGGGGCCAGCAGGTGGGCCTCCAGGTGGTGGACCCCGAGGAAGGGCCGGCCGCGGCCGAAGGCGACCGCCTTGCCCAGGGACAGCCCCACCAGCAGGGCCCCCATGAGTCCCGGACCGGCTGTGGCGGCCACGCCATCCAGGTCGTCGAGGCCGAGCCCGGCGTCGGCCAGGACCCGCTCGGTAAGGGGCACCGCCCGGCGGATGTGGTCCCGGGAGGCCAGCTCGGGGACGACGCCGCCGTAGGCGGCGTGGACCCCTGACTGGGAATGCAGGCGGTGGGCCAGCAGGCCCGCCTCGGCGTCCCACACGGCGATGCCCGTTTCGTCGCAGGAGGTCTCGATGCCCAGTACTCGCAAATCCGGTCTCCGGGGTGGACGTGCCCGCTCAACGGCGTCGACGCGCCAACGGGGGCATAGGCGTTGGCGGAGGCAGATCAAAGGGGATATAATACGAGGTTTGCCTAGGATCGGGGAACCAACGCAAGGAGGGTGCATGCCGACGGTCAAGGTCCGGGAGAACGAGCCCTTCGAGGCCGCGCTGAAGCGGTTCCGGAAGTCCTGCGAGAAGGCCGGGGTCATTTCCGAGGCCCGGCGCCGGGAGCGCTACGAGAAGCCCACCGAAGCCCGCAAGCGCAAAGCGGCTGCCGCGCGCAAGCGCCTGCTCAAGCGGCTGCGCCGCCAGCAGCGCCGGATGGAGCGCTCCAGCACCGGCTGGCGCAACCGCTAGCTCGGCCCGTTCGAGCCCGTGTCCCTCCGCGAGCGCATCGACGCCGATATCAAGGCCGCCATGCGGGCCCGGGACAAGGCCCGGGTGGGGGTACTGCGCATGCTGAGCTCGGCACTGCGCGAGGCCGAGATCGAGCAGGGCGCCGAGTTGCCCGAATCCGACGAGCTGGCGGTCATCAATAAGCTGATCAAGCAGCGCCGCGACTCGGCCCAGCAGTACCGGGACGCCGACCGCGAGGACTTGGCCGAGGGGGAGGACGCCGAGGCGGCGGTCCTCGCCGAGTATCTGCCCCCGGCGCTGTCCGACGCCGACCTGGATGCGGCCATCGACGAGGCCCTGGCCGAGTCGGGGGCTCAGGGGCCCCAGGAAATGGGCAAGGTGATGGGCCTGCTCAAGGAACGGATCCAAGGTCGGGCGGATATGGGCGAGGTTAGCCGGCGCGTCAAGGAGCGGCTCTCCTCCTGAGCTCCCCGCCCGGAACCTGGCCCGTGACGACGACTGGCAACGGTTTCCCCCGAGCTCGGCCCCGCAGCCTTCAAGTGGGGCCTCGTTCCCCCGGAAGCGCCTGACAGTGGCTGATCCCTCGGTCCCCGAGCCCGAACACCCCCATCCCAAGGGGGCGGCCGATCCGGAGCAGGGCCTCGGCCGGTATGCCCCGGACGGGGCGCCCCCAACCGACGATCCCCTGGACGCGGCCTCGATCCGTGCCGCCGTAAGGCGACGCACGAGCCACGGCTACGGGGCCGAGCTGGCGGAGCACCTGACTCCGCTGGGGCAGCGGGAGGCAGTGGCTGAGAGCCTAGCCCTGGCTGCCGCCACCGCCCGCGAGACCGATGCGGGCCGGCCCTTGCCGCGCCCCGATCTGCCTGAGATCCGGCCTGTCCTGGATCGGGCCCGGATCGAGCACGCCGTCCTCACCACCGAGGAGCTTGCCGCGGTCCACGGGTTCCTCGCGGCGGCGGCCGCGGTGGAGGAAACGGCCGGGAGCGCCGAGGAGCCCCTCCTGGTGGAGCTCTTGGACAAGCTCCAGCGTCCGGAGGATCTGTTTCGCCATCTGGACCGGATCCTGGATCCCGCCGGCGGGATCCGGGACGAGGCCAGCGACGAGCTGTTGGCGGCCCGCTCGGAGGTGCGCCGGACGCGCGAGCGGGTCCGCACCCGGCTCGAGGAGCGGGCCGGAAGCCGCGAGCTGCGGCCCCATCTCCAGGATACGCGGATCACCCTGCGTCAGGGCCGCTACGTCCTGGCGGTCAAGGCGGCAAGCCAAGGCCAGCTCAAGGGCGTCATCCACGCCGCCTCGGGCAGCGGCGAGACGGTGTTCATGGAGCCCTTGGAGACGGTGGCTCTCAACAACGCCGTTGAGGCCGCCGAGGCGGAGGCCCAGCGGGCCGAGCACAGGGTGCGCCTCCAGGCCACCAAGGCCGTGGCCCGCGCTCGGGAGGACCTGGAGGCGGGTATCGCCCTCCTGGCCCAAGTGGACCTGCTAGCCGCTGGCGAGGCCCTGCGCCGGGATCTTGCCGGCAGCGTGCCCGATCTGGGCGAGGGCCCCGGGTTCCAACTGGAAGGGGCGGCCCATCCCCTGCTGGTCCTGGAGCACGGGCCGGGGGAGGTGGTGACCAACGACCTCGCCCTGGGCGGGGAGACCCCCTGCCTGGTGGTGTCCGGGCCCAACACCGGCGGCAAGACCGTCTTGCTCAAGGCCGTCGGCCTGGCCCACTGGATGGCCTACTGCGGCCTGCCCATCGCCGGCGCCGGCCGGGTGGGCTGGTTCCGGGATCTGTGGGCGGTGATCGGGGACCAGCAGTCCCTGGCCGCGGACCTGTCCACCTTCTCCGCTCAGGTTGTGCGGCTGAAGGGTCTCCTGGCGGACCTGGACAGCGAGCGGTTGGTGCTGATCGACGAGCTGGGCACGGGGACCAATCCCAACGAGGGCTCGGCCCTGGGAGTGGCGGTCCTCGAGCGCCTGCGCGCGGCGGACGCGGTGGCCCTGGTCACCACCCACCTGGACCGGCTCAAGCACTACGCCGTGGCCCACGACGGGGTGGTCAACGCTGCCCTGTCCTTCGATGTGGCGCGCCTGGAGCCTACCTTTCGGCTGGAATGGGCCCAGGCAGGGCGCTCCCAGGCCCTGGAGATCGCCGCCCGGCTGGGGGTGCCCGAAGACCTGCTTGACGCCGCCCGGGAGGCCCTGGGCGAGGACAACCTGGAGGTGGAGCAACTCCTCAACGAGCGCGACCGCCTCCTCGCCGAGGCCGAGAGCGAGCGCACCGCCGCCGCCGAGGCCCGGCAGCGGGCCCAGGACGCCGAGTCGGAGGCTGATGAGCTCCGGGCCCAGGTTGCCGCCGAGCGCGAGCGCGCCTACCGGGAGTCGGCTGAACGCTGGCAGGAGGTCCTGGAAGGCGCCCGCGAGGAGGTGAGGACAGTCATTCGCCGGCTCAAGGAGACCGGCAACACCGCCGAGGCGGATCGCGCCCTGGCGGATCTGGACGCCGAGTTCCGGGCCGTGGAGCCGGCGGAACGGGTCCAGGATGGGGATGTCAAAGGAGATCGAGAAGTCCGGGTGGGCGATTGGGGCCGCTTGGCGCCGTTCCGCAAGGCCGGGGTGGTGGTAGCCGTCGATCCGGACCGTGGCGAGCTCCAGATGGATCTGGACGGCAAGCGGGTGAGCGGGAACCTGCAGGATTTTCAGCGAACCCAGCCGGCGGGAAGCGAGCCCGAGGCCTCTGGCCCCGGACCGGCACCCCGCCAGCCCCGCGCCACCGCCGAGACCCGAATCGACCTGCGCGGTCAGCGACGGGACGAGGCCCTGGCGGCCCTGGAGTCGTTTTTGGACAATGCCTACGGGTCCGGTTTGGGGCGGGTCACCATCCTGCACGGCAAGGGTAGCGGGATCTTGGCCCAGGCGGTCCAGGAGACGCTGGGAGACGATCCCCGCGTGGCCGAGTTCGGTTTCGCCCGGCCCGAATCCGGCGGCGCGGGCGTCACTGAGGTCGTGTTCGAAGGCGCCGACGCCGCGGGCAGCTAGTCCCGGCGGCGGGGCCGTGCCCGGGCCAGGAGCAGGGGAGCCATGGCGCGCATCCCGCAGTCGTTCATTGACGAGCTTCTGGGCCGGGTGGACATCGTCGAGGTGGTGGATGAGTGCGTGGCGCTCAAGAAGCAGGGCAGCAACTTCAAGGCCCGCTGCCCCTTCCATGAGGAGCGCACGCCCTCCTTCAACGTCAACGCCGATCGCCAGATCTACCACTGCTTCGGCTGCGGCGCCGGCGGCAACGCCATCGGCTTCCTCATGGAGTTCGAGCACCTGAGCTTCCCGGAAGCGGTGCGCGAGCTCGCCGGCCGCTACAGTATGCAGGTTCCCGAGGAGGCCGATGCGGGCCAAGGGGGCTCGGGGCAGGAGGTGTCGGGCTCGGGACTCGATCCGGCCACGCTGCGGAAGGTCTGCGAGCGCGCGGCGCGGTTCTTCGAGTACCAGCTCCGCAGCCACCCCGAGGCCGCGGCGGTCCACGACTACCTACGCGGGCGTGGCGTGACCGGAGAGACCGCCGCCCGCTTCCGGTTGGGCTTTGCCCCGCCCGGCTGGCGCAACCTGCTGGAGGCCCTCGGCGACAACGCTTCGGGACGGCGGGCCCTAGCTGAGGCGGGACTGGTCATCGACCGCGACGACTCGGCTTATGACCGTTTCCGCAATCGGGTCATCTTCCCCATCCGCGACCGCCGGGGGCGGGTGATCGCCTTCGGGGGCCGGGTGCTGGACGACGGTGAGCCCAAGTACCTGAACTCGCCCGAGGGTGCGCTGTTCCAAAAGGGGCGTGAGCTCTACGGCCTCTACGAGGCTCGCCAGGCCGTCCGGCGGGAGCAGCGGGCCGTGGTGGTGGAAGGCTACATGGACGTCATCGCCCTGGCGGAGGCCGGGGTGGATAACGCGGTGGCGCCGCTGGGTACGGCCCTCACCGAGGAGCAGCTCCGGCTGCTGCTGCGCACCGCCCCCGAGGTGGTGCTCGCCTTCGACGGCGACAGTGCCGGCCGGGAGGCCGCCTGGCGGGCGGTGGCCACGGCCCTGCCCGAGGCCGGAAGGGGCCGGACCCTGAGCTTCCTGTTCCTGCCCGAGGGCGAGGATCCGGATTCCCTGGTCCGTAAGGAGGGTCCCGAAGGCTTCCGGGAGCGTCTCGAAAATGCAACACCGCTGTTCGAATTCCTGATCCGCGGACTCAAGGACCGGGTGGAGCTCACCACCCCGGAGGGGCGGGACCGGCTCCTGGAGCTGGCAGGGCCCCTCTACGGCCGGGTCGGGGATCCCAAGCTGCGGGACCTGCTGGTCCAGCGCATCGACGCCATGGTCAAGCTGGGCTCCAAGACCGTTGCGCAGCATCTGGAACGAAATCGGGGGCGAGCGCGTGCCTCCTCTGAAGGGCGTGAGGCCGGCTCTTCGGGATCCCCGGACCCCCTGGCAGGCCAGCCGGTTAGCCGCCAGGCGCTGCTGCTGCTCCTCCACGATCCCCACGGGCTGGCGGAAGAGGTCCTGGCCGCCGCTGAGGACCTCCGGCGATTCCGCTCCGCCGGGATCGATCTGCTTCTGGCGACGGCGGAAGCCGTGCAGGCGGATCCGGAGATCGGGGTGGGGGCCCTGGTGGAACGGCTGCGGGAGCTGCCCTACGGCGAGGCCGCTGCCCGTGTGGCCGGACAAGATCCGGGTGTCCCCGAGGATGGCCGGCGCGCCCAGCTTCGGGGGTGTCTGCACAAGCTCCAGGCCCACGCCCTTAAGGCACGCCTTGATGCCCTGGAGGAAGCGGCCCGGGTCGGGACGTGGACCACCGAGCAGGCCCGGGAATTCCGGGACCTGAAGCGCCAACAGCAGGCCCTGGAGCGGGCCGGGCCCTGGGAGCCGGACCCGACCGCCCCGCAATGAGGCCCGCATCTACGGGCTAGATGGCTCGCAATTTGCAGACGATGTGCCCGGGACAGAGATTGTGCCCCGCATTGTCCAGCCAGGAGGGATTGCCGCATGAATGACCAGGCCGAGCGCTCGGAGCTGAAGCGCCTGATCGCGCTGGGGAAGGAGCGCGGCTACCTCACGTACAAGGAGATCAATGACCATCTGCCCGGGGATGTCCTGGAGGCCGAGCAGGTGGAGTCCATCATCTCCATGATCGGGGACATGGGCATCGAGGTCCTGGACGAGGCGCCCGAGTCGGACATGCTCCTCGCTGGAGCGGGGGCGGGCGGCTCCGACGACGATGCCGAGGAAGCGGTTGCCAACGTCGAGGCGGACCTCGGCCAGACCTCCGATCCGGTGCGCATGTACATGCGCGAGATGGGCAGTGTGCCGCTGCTCACCCGCGAGGGCGAGATCGAGATCGCCAAGCGCATCGAGGAGGGGCGTAACCAGGCCATTCGGGCCCTATGCGCGCTGCCCTCCACCTTCGAGGAGGTGCTCGCCCTCGGCCAGCGCTGGCTCGATGGCAACGCGCGGCTGGACGAGATCATCCAGGGCTTCGATAGCGAGCCCGAGCAGAGCGAGGCCAAGGAGGGCGACCTGGAGCAGGAGGACGCCGCTCTCGACGCCGCCGTGGAGCAGCTCGAGGACGAGGCCGGGGAGAGCTCCGAGGAGGAGGCCGATACCGGCGAGCTCTCCAAGGAGGAGTTCGAGCGCGCCGCCCGCGAGTGGCTGGAGCATTGCCAGCAGCTCTACCGGATGGCCGAGGAGGCCCGGCAGGCCGAGGGCGTACGGGCCCAGGCCTACCACGACAAGCGCGATGAGCTCGCCGGCGAGTTCATGCGGGTCCAGCTCCATCCCCGGCTGGTGGACGATCTCACCAACCGCGCCCAGGAGCAGGTGGACGAGCTGCGCCGCGCCGAGCGCGCCATCATGGACCTGTGCTGCAAGGAGGCCGGGCTGAACCGCAAGGAGTTCCTGCGGGAGTTTCACGGCTGGGAGGCTTACCCGGACTGGGTGGATCGCCTCGCCGAGCGCGACTATCCGCAGGCCTCGGCCCTGAAGGCCGTGCGCGAGCGCGTACGCGAGCACCAGGAAGGTCTGGCCGCCATCGAGGAGCAGGCCGGACTGCCGGTGCGCGAGGTCAAGGACCTGCACCGCCAGATCACCACCGGCGAGGCCAAGGCCCGCCGGGCCAAGACCGAGATGGCCGAGGCCAACCTGCGCCTGGTGATTTCCATCGCCAAGAAGTACACCAACCGGGGCCTGCAGTTCCTGGACCTGATCCAGGAGGGCAACATCGGCCTGATGAAGGCGGTGGACAAGTTCGAATACCGGCGCGGCTACAAGTTCTCCACCTACGCCACCTGGTGGATCCGCCAGGCCATCACCCGGGCCATTGCCGATCAGGCGCGCACCATCCGCATCCCGGTGCACATGATCGAGACCATTAACAAGCTGAACCGGACCAGCCGGCAGATGCTGCAGCGGATGGGCCGGGAGCCCACTCCCGAGGAGCTCGCCGAAGAGATGGAGATGCCCGAGGAGAAGGTGCGCAAGATCCTCAAGATCGCCAAGGAACCCCTGTCCATGGAGACCCCCATCGGGGACGACGAGGACAGCGCCCTGGGCGACTTCATCGAGGACAAGAACACCGAGGCCCCGGTGGAGTCCGCCATCAAGGCGAGCCTAACCGAGTGCACCGACGAGGTGCTCCGGGAGCTCACCCCGCGCGAGGAGAAGGTCCTGCGCATGCGCTTCGGCATCGGCATGTCCACCGACCATACCCTCGAGGAGGTGGGCCGCCAGTTCGACGTCACCCGCGAGCGCATCCGCCAGATCGAGGCCAAGGCCCTGCGCAAGCTGCGCCACCCCTCGCGGTCCAAGCGGCTCTCCAGCTTCATGGAGGCGGACAGCGAGAGCGGCGGCGTCGGCTGATTCCTACGGCCTCGCCGTTCCGTCCTTACCCCAGGCGCTGCCCGCCCTTCCCGGCGGTCCCGGCCCTGGGGTAAATTTTTTGTCCCATCCCCCTTTTTCGGGCCCGTAGCTCAGTCGGTCAGAGCAGGGGACTCATAATCCCTTGGTCCGCGGTTCAAGTCCGCGCGGGCCCACCAATAAAATCAATAAGGATCGGAGTACACCGTAAGCCCCGGCGAAAGATCGCCTGGGGGCCAGAGAGGATATTCCCTCAACCCGGGGCGGAGGGGCCGGATCCCTTTCGCTTAGTGTTAGCTCCGTTTCTAGACCTTCACTTGGGCGGTCCGTATTGAGTGGAGGAAATTGGAGCCCGAACAAGGAAGCCATGTGGACGGGGTTGTCTCCCCGAGGCTGAAGGCTTCCCTCGCCAGCCCGTCAGCGGATCAATCCATTCATCTCGGTAAATCCCTGCTAGGGCCATTGCTGCATTCCTCCGGGATTCCCTGCATTCTTCACTTCCCTTTTCCAAGCTGCTCGCCACCTGCACCCTTTGCTGAAAGCCGCCGGTCCGCAAAAGGGCTTCCCCGCGCGGTATTGGGGGTAAGCCCGACAGGAAGGGCGGGCCTACGGAATGGGAAAAAGGCTGGTAAGGGATCGTCCGTGGGGATCCGTCTTTCTGGCGGGAGCTCGGAGAAGGGGCCGAGCACAGTTTTGGCTCTCGACGCCGAAGCTTGAACGGCGGAATTGATGCCGTTCTAATCCGCCTGCTGGGGTATTTCCGGCCACGGCCCTTGAGCTTCGACCGCATGAACGGGCGAACCCCACAGTCGCCCGATACTGGAGGATCGGACCGGCTGGGATAATCCATCGGTTGGCCGGGGCCATTTTTTGAAGCGGCCTTCCTGGGGCAGGACAGTGCCACACGACCGAAAGCCCGCGTCGGAGCCGTACCTGCTGCCGCCCGCCCGGCGCCCGACGGCGGCTGCGCTGCTTTGCGCAATGGCGGCGGCGGTAGTGTCCGCCGAGGCCTCGCGGCTTTTCTGGGTGGGTCCGGGAGAGGGGTCGCTGATCTGGCTCCCGGCTGGCATCGCGGTTGGCCTTGCCCTAGTCTTTGGTTTGCGAATCCTACCTTGGATCGGGATCGCTTTGTTCTGTTGGGCCGGGGTAATCGACGGCATGCCCTGGGCGCATGCGTTGTTCCTTGCAGTGGGCGAGATGCTGGGACCCGGCGTATCTGTCTACTTGTTGCGCCTGGGGGAGCGCTCCGGTCGGCTCGCGGGCCCCATCCCGGAATTGTGGGGGTTCTGGGCGTGCGGGCTAGGGGTCTCGGTGGTCATCGCCGCGACGGTCGCCGCGACGTCCGGCACCATGGAGGTCGTCCTCGGATCCCAAGAGGTCGGGCGCTACGCCGTTGGTGAGATCTGGGGAGGGTACTGGGCCGCAGAGGCGTTTGGCCTGTTGGCGGCGGGTCCAATCACCGTTCGGGCCGCGCGACGGTTCATCCGTGCCGAGGGCTCATCCTGGTGGCGTCCCCGCGCCTGGCAACTCGGCTGGCTGCTGGCCGTCGGGGTAGTGGCGCTTGCGCAGCTGGCCCTGGATCGCATGGGCTCGTCGGCCTTCGCCGCGGCGCTCGTCTACTTCTATTTCCCGCTTCTCGCCCTCGCCGCGGGCTTCGGCACACCGCTGTTTCAGGATCTGGCCATTGTTCTCGTGGGCTTAGGCCTGGTCTCCTCGGCTTTGACTGGTGTTGGCGGTTTTGAAGTGGCAAATGAGCCCTTCGATCTCATCGATGTGATACTCCTGGTGATTGCATTCACGATCATGACCCAACTCGTGGGCGCGCTGGCCAGTACACTGCGCCTTCAGCTGCAGCGGGCACGCGAGGACGCGCGTCGCGACTTTCTGACGGGCCTTTACAATGACCGGGAGCTCTCCCGCTGGATCAACGCGGACGCGGACGCCCCCAGTCGCGCCCTTGCGTTGGTGGACGTGCCCCAGGTGCGCCGTGCCCTCGATCTAATGGGCCTGGAGCAGGCCGACGAGGTGGAGCGGCGGGTGGCGGGGGTCGTTGCGAGTGTCACCCCGGAGCAAGGTGTCCTCGCCCGGGTCGGGCGCGGTCTGTACGGCACGCTTTACTCAGGCGCCGATGAAGCGGTCATACAAACGGCGCTCGACGACGTCTACCAACGTTTGGACGGCATCCGCCATACCGATGGCGGAGTGCCGCTCACTCTCGCTCCCGTCTGCGGCGCGGTAACGGGCGTCCCGAACTCCATGGGCGCCCACGACGTGCTGCCCATGGCGAGCCAAATCCTCGCCAGTGCCCGTGAGGACCCCGGACACCGCGTCCAAGCGCGGACGGCCGATTCAGACCAGCTTGCCGACGAACGGGCGCGCCAGAGCCTGGTGGAGACCATACGGGTCGCGCTCACCAGTCCCCACGGTTTTGCGCTGATGCGTCAGCCCATCGTGCCCTTGCAAGCGCCGGAGGCCGTAAGCCGCTACGAGCTGTTGGTGCGCCTCGTTGGCGAGGACGGCTCGCTGATCTCACCGGGTCAATTCCTGGGGGTGGCCGCCCGGTTCGATCTGATGCCCGAGATCGACCGGTGGGTCTCGGAACGGGCGATCGTGATCGCCGCGCGGACACCGCACACCGAGTTTGCGGTCAATCTCTCGGGCGCAACCTTGCGCGACGCCTCGCTCGCGGACTGGATTGTCGGTATGGCGAAGGATTACGGTGCCCCACCGGAGCGGCTGTCCTTCGAGATCACCGAGACGGAAACCATTGCCGACGAACCCGAGGCCATCGAGCTCGTCCGTCGCTTGCGCGCGGCGGGCTTCCGTGTCGCCCTTGATGATTTCGGCACCGGCCTGGCGAGCTTCGAGTACTTGCGCCGCTTCCCGGTAGACGCGGTGAAGATCGATGGCTCGTTCGTGATCGGTGCCCGCGAATCGCGCTACGAGGCGGCAGTGGTCCGTGCCATCCAAGCCGTCGCCGCTACCCGCGGACTAGCGACCATCGCGGAGTTCGTCGAAGATGAGTCGGTGCGAAAGTGGCTCACCTCGGAGGGGGTGGACTGGGCCCAGGGCTCCGGCCTGGGGCGGCCCGAACCCTTTGACGGGACAAGCTGAAAACCGCTCAGGACATCCGGGATCCCCTATTTACGTGACAGCCCAGTGCCAACCCTTGAGGCTGTGATCCGCCCCGCTTGAAGGGCAATCTTTTCCATTCTTCGGCCACCGACAGGCCTTTTGGCGTGCCCGCTGAACGCAGGCTGTCCTGACAAAAGCCGACCCCAGGCGCCATTTGCGCTCCGTCCGGAGGGGGGAGCGCCAGTCCAACCACCAGGGCGATCCCAAACTACTGAAAACTGGTCCGAACCAATTGTCCGCTCCCTTTCGATTTCGGTTTGGGTCTACCCCCCTTCCCGGTCCGGCTCAGGAGGCTGAAGCGGTCGTCCCCCTGGGAGGGTAGAGGTCCGGCGGAGGACAGCCGCTGGGAATCCGGGGAGCGGTGGGGAGCTCAGGCTGGAGGCAGACGCCGAGGTGGTGCTCCTCTAGAGGATTTGAACCCGTCCATATGGGCTGGTAGTGATCCCGTCAAACCTTCTTGGCCCGAGGCGTGGACCCGTAGGTAAAGGCCCGGGCGGGATCCCAACGGGCCTCCTTTCGGTGGGAGATGACGTTAAGGGTCCCGGCGAGGTCTCAGCGATCGGGATCACTCCGGCTGGTCCGTTGGATCGGGGATATCCACGGCGCCTTCCTGCCAAGGGAGCTGGTCCGGGGTGTATTGGTCCAGGAAATCGACCAGGTCCTGCCGACCGAAGAGCCGGTGGTTGGCCTCGCCCATCAGGACCACCGGGCACTGGTAGGCGGTCTGGAGGGTCTCGACGAGCTTGCCGGCGGTGTCCGGATCGGCGATGGTAGCCTCCTTCACCGAGACCACCGCGAAGCGGACATCGCTGTCGTGGATCAGGGCGTGGACGACGGGCAGGCGCATGGGCTCTCCCGAGGCGGAACGGCTGGGGGGAAAGGCCGTCAGCCTACCGGAAATGGGCGTTCTGGTGGAGCTATTCCTGGCATCGCGTACTCCTTACCTGCCAGTGCGAGCCGGGGGGCGCTGCCCCGGTCAGCCATTTTGCCTTTAGGCCCCCGGAGTCATGGCCTATCCGGATGGGCTTGGGGGTCCTCCCTGGACGCTAGCGGGACTTCGGGTGGAGCTGGGCCAGCTTGAGCGCCGCCGCCAGCAGGAAGATGGAGATGGGCAGGGTGACGAGCTTGAACATTGCCTGCCAGGGCAGATCGGGGCCCTGGGCTACGAAGGTCTCCACCGTTACTCGCAGGAACAGCACGAACAGCACGATGATGATGACCTCCGCCAGGGTCTGTTTGAGCTGGCCGATGCCCTCCACGTAGAGCCACCGCGGCACGCCCAGATCGTCCCGGGTGTCCTCCGGGCGGACGAAAAGGACGTAGATCCCGTAGGCGAAGTAGAGCAGCACGATGGCCATGAGGAAACGGTCCAGGGCGCTGATCAGATGGATCGCGGTGGCGTCGCCGGTGGGCAGGTCCCCTGTCTCCTGCGTTATCCGGGTCGTAAACGCCTGCACGGTTTCCTCTACCCCGATGAAGATCATCAGCAGGGCCCCTACGGTGGAGGCCGCAACGGCAAATAGCGTGGCGGTCCGCGCCCCGATAGCAACCTTGCGCTCAATCTGCTGGGTATCCATGGCAGTCCTCGGTATGGGGCCGGATTGACCCCGGGAGCTCAGAAGGGGGGGCTCCCATCGGCGGGAGCCGGAGCGATGCCCTGTCGTCCAGCCCTCCCCGGGCCGGGCTCGCCAGGGGCTAGCTGTTCGTCCGTTTCTTCAGGGGCCCATCCAGGGGCTCCCCGGTCCTTTTTTAGCCCCCATCCTGGCACCGGGTCCAACGAATTCCCCCTGAGCCGGAGGTATCGGTGGGGGAATGGGCGAGAAGGGGGATGGGGAATCCCTCGATCGGGAGCTTCTGGGGATGGTCTTGCGCCGCGGGCCTGCTAACCTTTCTGGCCACCGCCGGTGGCTTCAAGCTCCTAGCGTCGCCAAGAGAGGATGCCATGCTAGAGGCTGAGGGCCTGATCCCCATCCCGATCTTCTTCCAGAAGACCGAGCTGGTTGTCACCTTCCTGCTGGTCCTGCTCGGCATCGCCTTCGGCAACCGGGTTTAATATGCGACGGCATGGCCTTCACCCCCGGCCTGGACGTCCTCCGCCGGGTGGACAGCTCCGATCGCCCGGTGGTGGCCTAATCCTCTGTCAATCCGGTGGTGCTGATCCTGGAGATCGGCCTGGTGCAGGGCATGCACCTGGTCCTGGTGAGCCTGGGTGCTGTCGTCTGATCGCTTCGGCGATCCGGTGCCCTCGGCCCGGACCGCCTCGCCCCGCCCCCTCGGGCCCGGAGTGTTCCCGAACCGGGTTCGGCTTCCCGGGTCCGGGGATGCGAACGCACACCGTGCAAAGGGAGCCCCAATGACCATCGCAGCGCGTCTCTGGCCGGTCCTGTGGGGCGCAGCCCTCCTCTTGGCGGCAGCCTCCGCCCAGGCGGGCGCCCTCGAGGACGGGCTCGAAGCCTACGAAAAGGGCGATTACGAACGGGCGGTGAAGCTATGGCGCCCGCTTGCCGAGGACGGCGACGCCACCGCCCAGCACAACCTCGGCCTCATGTACGAGCTGGGACACGGCGTAACCCAGTATTTTGCCAAGGCCGCGGAGTGGTACCGCCGGGCGGCGGAGCAAAGCGACGCCAACGCCCAATACAACCTGGGGCTCCTGTACGAGCGGGGCCACGGGGTGGCCGAGGACGATGCGGAAGCAGCGCGGTGGTACCGCAAGGCCGCCGAGCAGGGCCTGGCCCCGGCGCAGAGCAACCTCGGAGCCCTCTACGCTCGAGGGAACGGTGTGCCCCAGGACGACACCGAGGCGGTGAAGTGGTACCGCCGGGCGGCGGAGCAGGGGCTGGCCTCGGCCCAGTACAACCTCGGGGACATGTACGACCGGGGACGGGGCGTCCCCCAGGACAACTTCAAGGCGGTGATGTGGTATCGCAAGGGCGCCGAGCAGGAAAGCGTCAATGCCCAGAACAACCTCGGGCTCATGTACGCCGAGGGTCGCGGGGTCCCGCAGGACGAGATCCGGGCGTACAAGTGGCTCCACCTGGCGGCCGAGCAGGGATTGGAGCGGGCGCAAGAGAACCGCGCCCGTCTGGCCGAACGGATGGATACATCCGAGATCCGGGAGGCCGAGGATCTGGCGGGGCAGTGGCAGGTCAAGGAATAGCGCATCCTTGGCCCTTCCTCCGGCGTGCGTCTGATGTCCTCAATGGCTCGGGCAGTTTCCGCCTGAATCGGGACAACCCTGTAAAATGGCTTCCCCCGGTCTTTCATGGGGCCCGACAGGGCCCAGGGGGGATAGAGGCCCCTGCCAAGCGCTTTTTCCGACAATAGGGGCCCGGGCCTGCCTTGAGGGCTCTAGCTTGGGGTGGAGGCGAGAATGGGCGAATGTTGACCTTTTATATCTGGATATTCCAATATATGAATTTCCAAACAGACCATAGGGCATCCCCATGGACCCGGCAGCCTTTTTCCGTGCCCTGGCAGACGAGACCCGTATCCGGTGCGTGGTCCTTCTGCACACCGAGGGAGAGCTCTGCGTCTGCGAGCTGACCTACGCCCTGGACCAGCCCCAGCCCAAGATCTCCCGTCACCTGAGCCACCTCCGGCAGGCCGGGGTGGTCGAGAGCCACCGCCGGGGAACCTGGATGCACTACCGCATCCATCCCGATCTCCCCGATTGGGCCGCGGCGGTGATCGCTGACCTGGCCGGGGGCCATGCTGGGCGCCCCCCTTACGCCGAGGATGGGGAGGCGCTGCGGGTAATGCCCAATCGGCCGGATAATCCCTGCTGTGCCTGATGGACGGGAGATCCCATGAGCGAGAGCCCCTACCGGGTGCTGTTCTTGTGCACGGGCAACGCCTGCCGCTCCCAGATGGCGGAGGGCTGGGCGCGTCACCTGGCCCCTAGCGGCCTGGCCTTCCGATCCGCCGGGATCGAGGCCCACGGCCAAAACCAGCGCGCCTTGGCGGTCATGCGCGAAGCGGGCGTGGACATCAGCGGTCAGGCCTCGACCCCGCTCACCGAAGAGCTGCTGGGCTGGGCCGACCGGGTGGTCACCGTCTGCGGCCACGCCGATGAGCAGTGTCCGGTGCTGCCCCCGGAAACGACCAAGGAGCACTGGGCACTGGCCGATCCGGCCCGGGCCACGGGGACCGAGGACGAAATCCTGGCCGTATTCCGCGGTACCCGGGACGAGGTTGAGCACCGAGTCCGTCAGCTGATCCACCGGCTACAAACCCTGGAGGCGAATCCGTGAGCGAATGCGGCCAGGCTGGCGACAAGCAGGCCGCGGGCAAGGCGATGCCCTTCTTCGAGCGCTACCTTTCGGTCTGGGTGGCCCTCGCCATTGGCGCGGGTATCGGTCTGGGGCATCTCTTTCCCGGCGCCTTTCATGCGGTGGGCGGGCTGGAGGCGGCGCGGGTCAATCTACCCGTGGCGGTACTCATCTGGCTGATGATCGTGCCCATGCTGCTCAAGGTGGACTTCGGGGCGCTCCACCACGTCGCTGAGCATTGGCGAGGGGTGGCGGTGACCCTATTCGTCAACTGGGCGGTCAAGCCCTTCTCCATGGCGGCCCT
>JAHEOG010000002.1 GCA_018609925.1 Gammaproteobacteria bacterium | reverse complement strand
TTTAGCCAGATAGTGCTCGCCGACGAGGTGAACCGCGCCACGCCCAAGACCCAGAGCGCCCTGCTAGAAGCCATGGGCGAGGGGCAGGTGACGGTAGAGGGCGAGACCCGCAATCTGCCCGCCCCCTTCTTCGTCATCGCCACCCAGAACCCGCTCACCCAGTTGGGCACCTTCCCCTTGCCGGAGTCACAGCTCGACCGCTTCCACATGCGGGTATCGCTGGGCTATCCCGATCCGTGCGCCGAGCGCGAGCTGCTCCAAGGGGTCGATCGCGGAGCCTTGTTGCGGCAGCTGGACACCGTACTGTCGCCCGAGGATCTGGCGCGGCTCCAGGAGTGGGTGCCTACCATTCACGCCGCCGATGCCCTCATTGATTACATCCAGGCCCTGCTGGCTCAGACACGGGCCACGGGCCGCTTCCGGGCAGGGCTGTCGCCCCGGGCGGGTCTGGCCCTACTGCGCGCTGCCCAAGCCTGGTCCTTGCTGGATAGCCGTGAGGCGGTGGCGCCCGAGGACATTCAGGCGGTGTTCCCGGCGGTGGCCGGTCACCGACTGCACCCTGTGGTCGAGGAAGAAGACCGAGCCGCCGCTGAACACACTGCCGCCCTGCTCAGGGAGGTGGCCATCCCCTAATGCTCCGGCTCCGTCTGCTCGCCTTGGCCCGCCGCGCCATCTACCGCTGTGCCGCCCGGCGTATGGGCAAGCAAGGCGAGGCGGTGCGCCTGCCCGGCCGTGGCATCTACATCCTGCCCACCGGCACCGGTCTGGCGTATGCCATCCTCGTGGTGGCGCTTTGGGTCGGAGCCGTGAACTACAGCAACAATCTCGGCCACGCCCTGGTCTTCCTGCTGGTGGGGATCGGCCTCAGCGCCATGCTCAATACCTGGCGCAACCTGGCTGGGGTAGTGGTAGCCAAAGGCAGTGCGGATTCCGTCTTCGCCGGTGGGACGGCCCGCTTCCGGGTCCAGCTGGCTGACGGCGAGGGCCGGGAACGGCTGGACCTGATTGTCCGCGGCGATGCGCCGGCCGGCGCGCCCGCGGACATCCCCGCCTTCGGCCACAGCATGGCCTGGCTGGATGTCCCCGCTCCTCGGCGGGGGTGGCTGCGGCCGGGACGGTTCACGGTGGCGACCCGCTACCCGAGCGGACTTTTCCGGGCCTGGGCATGGTTGGAGCCGGACTGGTCCTGCCTCATCTACCCGTGTCCCGAGGGTGGCTGGGTGCCCGACCCGTCGGCCTTCCTGGCGCTCACCCGGAGCGGCGAGCACGGCAGCGGCGACGAAGACTTCCGTGGCCTACGCCGCTACCAGGCCGGGGATCCGCCGCGGCACGTGGCCTGGCGGCTTTTCGCACGGGGCCAGGAGCTGCACACCAAGCAGTTCGCCGGCCAGGCCCCGGACCGCCTCTGGCTGGACTGGCGCATGCTCGAGGGCATGGCCTTCGAAGCGCGCATCGCCCGCCTGGCTCGCTGGGTGCTGGACGCAGAGCGGGCGGGGCGCGACTATGGCCTGCACCTGCCCGGCACCGAGATCCCGCCCGGTCATGGCAGCCATCACCGCCACCTCTGTCTGCGGGCCCTGGCAGTGATGACGCCATGAGCGCTGGCGCCGTCCAGCCCCGTACCCTGGCCGCCCTGCTGCTGGTGCTGGCCTTCGTCCTGGCGCCGCATGCCGCCCACCTGCCGTGGCCATTGACGGCGACCACCGTGGCGGTGGGGGGCTGGCGCTGGTACCTGGCCCGCCGGGGCGGCGCCCTACCGGCCCGCTGGCTGCGCTTCGTGCTGGTGCTCGCGGCCACCGCCGGGGTGGCGTCGGCCTATAGTAGCCTCCTCACGCTGGACGCGGGTGTAGCCCTGGTGGTGAGCATGGGGGCACTGAAGCTCTTGGAGTTGCTCGGGCCCCGGGATTTGACGGTCCAGGTGCTCACTGGGCTGTTCCTGGTGGGCGCGGAGCTGCTCTACAGCCAAGCCCTGCCCATAGCTGCCTACCTCCTGGCCGCTGTTTGGGGGCTGATCACCGTCCTGGTGGCCGGTATGCGGCGCACCGGTCCCGACGCACCTTGGGCACACGCGACTCAGGCCGGCCGCCTACTGGTGCAGGCCCTGCCGGTCATGCTGGTGCTGTTCGTGCTCTTCCCGCGCATCAGCGGGCCGTTGTGGGGCATGCCCGATAAGGGCAACGCCGTGACGGGTCTGGACGATGAGATGGCCCCGGGCGCCATCGCCCGGCTGGGGGTCTCCGACGCCGTGGCCTTCCGCGTCACCATGAATGGCGAGCCGCCTCCGCCGGAGCGGCGCTATTGGCGGGGACCCGTGCTCACGGCCTACGACGGCCGTAGCTGGACACGGTCTCCTCGCCTGGAGGGCGAGCCGCCCGAGCTGCCCGAGCCGCAGTCCGCCGTGGCCGCGCGCCGCTACCACATCATCCTGGAGCCCCACCAGCAGCCCTGGCTCTACGTGCTGGACATCCCCGCCGCCGCGCCGGAAGGCAGCCGCCTGGGACGCGGCCTTACCGCGCACACTGACGAGCCGGTCCGCCAGCTGCGGCGCTACACGGTCACCTCCTATCCCCGCTATCGCCTGGGCGCCGAGGTCCCCGAGCGTCGTTTGACGCCCTTCCGAGCCCTACCGGAGGGCGTTCATCCTCGCACACGGAAGTTGGCGGAGCGGCTGAAAGCTCGGGCCGAAGGGCCGAGGGGGATCGTGAAGCGGGGGTTGGCTTATATCCGCGAGCGGGGGTTTGACTATACCCTCAGCCCGCCGCGCATGACCGACAACTGGGTGGACCGCTTCCTGTTCGAGGCGCAGTCGGGCTTCTGTGAGCACTACGCCGGGGCCTTCGCTTTCCTCATGCGTGCGGCGGGGGTGCCGGCGCGAGTGGTGATAGGCTACCTGGGCGGCAGCCGCAATCCCAAGGGCGATTACCTCATTGTGCGCCAGGCTGACGCCCACGCCTGGGTGGAAGTGTGGCTCCCCGGTGAGGGGTGGCGGCGTGTGGATCCCACCACCGCTGCCTTCCCGGGGCGAGCCGAGGGTGGGGTGGAGGCGTCGGTGGCTGAAACGGAGCGGGTACCGGTCATGGCGCGCTCC
>JAHEOG010000001.1 GCA_018609925.1 Gammaproteobacteria bacterium | reverse complement strand
TCCAGGCCCCCATCCGCGCCAGCGCCGCCAGCGCGATCAGCGCCACCGCCGCCACCGTGACCGCGGGTAGGCGGTCCCGCTTGTGGACGCGCCGGCCCACCACCCGCGTCATGACCGTCACCGACAGGGTCCCCAGCCCGCCGATCACGGCCACGTGCAGGGCCTCGAAGACCGGAGCCCCGGCCCATTGCGCGCCCCCCTTCACCGCCAGGCCGACGCCCAGCCACAGGTAGCCCAGGTTCAGGGCCGCTAGGCCGGCGTCGTCCAGCAGGCGCCAGCCCTGCCAGCCCTTGAGCCGGGCGGCGCAGATCCCCGCCCCCGCCAGGGCCAGCGTCCCGCCCACCAGCCCCGCCAGGCCGATGGGATCGGCAAGCGCCATGATCCCAAGGCAGGCCGCGCCCCACCCCTCCAGCTTCGGCTGGGCCAGCCGGGTGACCTCCCGGCCCCGGGCCTGGTGCGCGCCGGAGCAGGCGGCGGCCAGGATGCGTCCGCCCATGACGAACAGCAGCAGCAGGATGCCGTCGGCGGCCAGCAGCAGGCCCGGGGCCGGGCCTCCGGGCAGGATCCCCGCAACGCCTAGCTGGTAGACCGCCTCGGCGGCGGCGAGGCCCGCCAGCAGCGGGGCGAAGACCCGGTTGCGGGCCTTCTTGGCCTTGCGGGCGAAGGGCACCCCGGCGAGGACGAACAGCAGCAGGGGGAAGGCCAGGGCCAGGATCGCTTCGAGGGGGGCGGCCAGGCCAGGAACGAGCAGGGCCGCCCGGCCCAGTAGCCAGGCCGCGAAGGCCGCCAGGACCCGGCCCGGCTCCGGGCGGGTGAGCAGGTAGCCGCCGACCACCGCGTAGGCGTAGCCGAGGAGCATCTCGTGGCCGTGCCAGCCCGGCGGCAGGCCCCAGAGGGGGACCCCCGAGGCCTCCGTCATCTTGGCGGCCACCGCGGCCAGGGCCCAGAGGCCGGCGGCGGGGAAGAACAGGACGAACGCATGCAGACGCGGCATAGGGAACCGCAAGGGGGTCGGTTGGGAATTCTGCCCGTGGCCAGAGGCTCCCGGCCAGGGGTTTCCCCTTGGGGCGGCGTTGGGGTGCAATGGGCCGGCTTTCACAGGAGGGCTCCCATGGACGCCGAGGACCTCATCGACCAGCTGCGGGCAGAGGCCGATCCCGGGACGCGGGCCTCCCTGGCCCACCTGGGCATCCGGACCGAGAATGCGCTCGGCATCGCTGTCCCGAGGCTCCGGGAGCTGGCCCGCGAGCTGGGCACCGACCACGATCTCGCCCTGGGCCTTTGGAGATCGGGGATCCACGAGGCCCGCATCCTGGCGACCATGGTGGCCGATCCGGGGCGGGTGGACGCCGACCTCATGGAGGCCTGGGTGGCGGAGCTACCCTCCTGGGACTTGGCCGATCAGGCGGCGGGCAATCTGTTCTGGCGGGCGGAGCCGGCTTGGGACAAGGCCGCCGCATGGCCCGATCGGGAGGAGGAGCTGGTGCGCCGGGCCGGCTTCGCCCTTCAGGCGGCGCTGGCCCTGCACGACATCGAAGGCCCGGATGCGGCCTTCGAGCCCTTTTTCCCCCGGATCGAGGCGGCTGCCGCCGAGCCCGGGGAGCGGGTGCGCAAGGCCGTGGCCCGGGCCCTGCACCAGATCGGCAAGCGCAGCATGGACCTGAACGAGCGGGCCCTGGCGCTTGCCCGAGACCTCCAGGACCCCGCGGCCCGGCCCGCCGAGGCCCGCAAGCTCGGCCGCGAGGCGGAGCGGGAGCTGGCCTCGGAGGCGGTGCGGGCAAGGTTGGGCGCGCTCTAGCGTCCGCGAGCCCGGTGCCAGACTGATCCAAAAAAAGGGGAGCGACAATGCCCGATACCGAAGCCCCAGGACAGCCTCCGGAAAAGCGGGTGCTCCCCGTTCGCGGCTTCGGCGCCGGCACCCTCCTGCGGCTCACCCTTCTGGGGGCTTCCTTCAGCATCGGCCTGGTGATCCTGGCCTGCGGGGTGGCGGCCCTGTTCGGGGCCGAGGTGATGCATTTCGAGGGCGATCACGTCACCGGTTGGGCGGGCCTGGGTCTGGCCCTGATCATGGCTCCGGTGTTTTCGGGTCTTATCGCCCTACCCGCCTGGGCCGGCCTGGCTCTGGGCGTCTGGGTGGTTACCCGCTTCCGGCCTCTGGCGGTGGAATACCGCCCGGCCGGGGGAGAGGCCAGGGAGCCACCCAAGGAGTAGAAGGGTATCCGTAATGGGCTTTGGACAAGGTGGACCCGAGGCCGGGCCTCGGCGGGGCCGGCGGCATCTGGGATAATCCGGTCTCGTCGGTATCCTTTGAGGGCTTCCCTTGAGCCTGTCCGCTGCGGCGTCCGCCTTTGCCGTCCTGTTCCTGGCCGAGCTGGGAGACAAGACCCAGCTGGTGGCCGTCGGCCTCGCCCATCGCCACCGTGCCACCCCCGTCCTCGTGGGCATCTGCACGGCTTTCCTGGTGCTGAACCTGTTGGCTGTGGCGGTGGGGGCCAGCCTCTACGGCCTCATCCCCGAGCCCTGGATCCTGTTGGTCGCCGGGCTTCTGTTCCTGGGATTCGGGATCCATATCTGGCGGGCCGGGGACGAGGACGAGGCGGCCGGGGAGACGGTACGGGCGACAAGCCCCTGGCGGGTGGCGGCGGCTAGCTTCGCCCTGATCTTCGTGGCCGAGCTGGGGGACAAGACCCAGCTCGCCCTAGTGGCCATGGCCGCCGCCACCGGCGAGGCGCTAGCGGTGCTGGCGGGGGCCACGCTGGCCCTGTGGGTGGTCTCGGGGCTGGGAGTGGCGCTGGGGGCCACCCTGCTGCGGCGGCTGCCGACGCTCTGGGTGCATCGGGGCGCCGCGGCCCTGTTCTTCGGCTTCGGTGGGTGGGCCCTCTTCCAAGCCGCCGGCGTCTGGCTCTAGAGAGCACCCCATGGAGACAGTAACCACCGCCCTGCGGCCCCTTGGGATCTACCTGGCCGCCGCGCTTGGCGAGATCGGCGGCTGCTTCGCCTTCTGGGCGTGGCTGCGGTTGGGCCGGACCGCCTGGTGGCTGGTGCCCGGCCTGCTCGCACTGGCGGCCTTCGCCTACCTCCTAACCCGCATCGACGCCGCCTTCGCCGGTCGGGCCTTCGCCGCCTACGGCGGGGTCTACATCGCCGCTTCCCTGGCCTGGCTGTGGGCCGTGGAAGGGCGGATCCCCGACCGTTGGGATGCCCTCGGCGCGGCCATCTGCGTGCTCGGGGCCGGGATCATCCTCCTCGCTCCCCGGGGCTCCTGACAGGGCCGTCAAAGGCCCGGCCCGGTCTCGGGCGGCAGTCCCGCGAGCCAGTCCACGAAGGCGAAGCTCTCCCCCGCCATCCAGGCCACGAAGCCGGCGTAGATCCCCAGCAGGACCCAGGCTTC